>NZ_JPES01000026.1:0-23307 GCF_000730175.1 Haloferax sp. ATB1
CAATGGAGTTATCTGTAATCGAGAACCCACCGGTTGCGAGGCCGGTCATTCCGTGATTAATCGTCCCCAGAGGGGGCATCCCCCACGAGCCAGAGCAGCAAGATTGAGAGAACGTGAAGAGGATAAAGATCCGTGATTAATCGTCCCCAGAGGGGGCATCCCCCACGAGCCAGAGCAGCAAGATTGAGAGAACGTGAAGAGGATAAAGATCCACCAGATCGTTCGAACCGTCGAGACGATGCTCGGATGAATCTTCTCGGAACGGGCCTCGCTTTCGTATAGCGTGAGCGAGCCGCTCCCCGGGCGGGCGAGAATGGCCGTCGTGAGGACGATCACACCGACCCCTCCCGATCCACTCGATGAAACTCCGCCACCACTGGAGCGTGCGGGGGAGCGACGCCTCATCGTGGAGCGTGCGGGGGAGCGACGCCTCATCGTCCGTCATTGTCAGCCCAGTTCCTGTGAATCCACTCATCGATTCGAACACACCATTAATCGGGTTTCGGAAGGCTCCAACCGTGGATGCCGCCCGCCCCGTCAGATCTGGTGCTCCCAGCCCAGCCGGATCAAGTGCGATGGTCCACGCTCCCAGCCCAGCCGGATCAAGTGCGATGGTCCACGCGATGAGGAGAAACGGAAGAGATCCAAACAGGCCCACAAAGAACCACCCGGAAGCCGCGACCATCATCCCGTGGAGCTTCCCTGGATCATCTGCTCCCCTAAACGTCCGAGTGAGGAGCCACCCAGCAGAGAGTGGAATTAGTGCCGAAACTACGAGGGCGGGAATGGTGTAGTATTCGCCCCAGATAAGCGGCACCAGAATTGACGCGAGCATCAGCCCGGCGAGGGCCTGTAGAATCCGGCCTAAATCGCGGCCAATGGTCGCAACTGTACCGTTCATATATTAGAGCCTCTTGTTGGTACCTTCATATAGCCGACGAACCAGTGTGACGTATTTTCTTAATATTGACATAGCATAATGAGATGGGAGTAGTCCTGTATTGTTCAACACCTATCATTGAGCACGATCTTCATAATGGCCGAATATGTCCGTTATTGAGCACGATCTTCATAATGGCCGAATATGTCCGTTACTTCAGGATCCGCACCCATCGCAGAGTAAACTGTCAGCAAATCTCCCGCTTTCGATTTGTGTATTCCCACGAGGGTCGATCGGGTGGTCTTCCCCCTCTCGCTCAATTGCAACGACAAGAATCTCGTCCGAAAGTAGGTCAGTCTGTGCAGCCTCCTGTAACGTTTTTCCAGCGACAGGAGCCTCTTCAGTAACGTTTTTCCAGCGACAGGAGCCTCTTCAGTAACGGTGATTTCGAAGACTTCAGCTTCTTCACCAATTCGCATATAATCAACGATAGCCGGGCGAGCCACGGCCCGATACAGATACTCGGCGATGAGCTGTTGGGGGTTCTCCATCGTGTTCACACCGATCTGACGGAAGAGATTCATGTGTTCTGCGTTGTGAACTACTGAGAGAATCGACGGAATCTCGAACTCCTTGGCAAGAAGACAGACCATCACGTTGGTCGCGTCTTGATCCGTCGTCGAAATAATCGCGTCTGCATCGTCAGCACCAGCATCGGTGAGTGTGTCTTTTACAGTCGCGTCGGCATTCAGTACGAGACAGTCGTAGCCACTCGCAACCGTGTCCGCTTTCGCTTGGTCACGCTCAATAACGACAACCTCGTTTCCCGATCGAGTTGCGATATCGATCAGGGGTGTCCCGATATCGCCCGCGCCGACAATAATTATATACATCTTGGAAAGCCATTTCTCCGGCTACTGAAAACATATTGTGTTTTGCGTCCGAGCCAGTGACTGCCGTTCGACCGGAAGGCAGGCGCAATGAGTTAAGTTTGTTCGACCGGAAGGCAGGCGCAATGAGTTAAGTTTGTTCGCGGGTGAGGATGCAGTATGAGTTCCGACAACGGGCCCCAGTCCCCCCCGCGGATCTCCCTCAGGAGGCTGTCAATGTTGTCGACGAGCTGGATGAGGCAGAATTACGAGCGATCATCGACTACGCACAAGCTCGCAAACGATTCGTTCACCCTCATGTCACCGATCAGATCGAGGCTAAAGAGGGCGAAGAGCTCTTGCGAGTTGAAGAACGAAACGGGTACACGGAAGTCGTCAAGTCACAACGCTGTGCAGACGGGTGTAGTGAATGCCCACACGGCCCCTATCTGTATCACGTTCGTGAAGAGCGCCGCCCGGAGAGGAACCCATCTCCACTGGACGTATCTCGGCAAGCTCCACGAGTGAAGAATCATATTCGTACTCGGTTACATCCATGAGTACTCTTCTTCACAGATGGCATGCTTCAGAGGGATTCCTTATGGCGTTCACAGGCCAGAGAAGAATACCATACAAAAACCTCGTGAAGCGTCTGAAACCAGCTGAGTTTGGATGTACGATCAAAAACAGGCTATCGACCGCCTGTATCGACGGAAAATCGGTGGTTTGGGGATCAAAAGTGTCCTGAGAGTATTAACCGATCACGAATGGGGCTGTACCATCGAAACTACGCTGAAAAATCGAGACGACCTAATAAACTGCCGGGCAGGGAGTTAGAGCAGCGTGGTCAGGACTGTTGCATAGGTCATTCGCATCACGCCTGCTCCGAAGCCAAAGCCGATGAACGACGACAAAATCGAGACCTCGTTGTGAATTCGACCTTCTCCTCCCGTCAGGAAGGCGAGGCCGATGAGGGAGCCTGTCCCGAGACAAATGACCAACCCTAAGAGGAATGCAAGCCACGCGAAGTAGATATCATCGTTCAGGGAAAGGAACTCGTACGACGGTGTCCAGACACCTAGTGCCATCAGTACGTATCCGCCAACGAGGTATGCAACGAAGAGCACTCCGACGGGGACGAACAGCGGTATCGAAACACGCGCCCCGACGATACAGGATCGCTCTACCGTCCCAGCGATTTGCCCACTCAGAGTTTGTTTCGGCGACTCAAACTCGTCCGAATCAGTGGGTCGCTCATGCTCTCATTTACTCACCGAGGTTAGTTGCTCTTGAGCCTTTGCCCACCCACTTGCCGAGTAGCCGCTTCACGGCTGACTGGACTGGCCGGTACTTGCGTACCATGAGGACTTCACCCTGAGGACTTCACCCTCGAACTCGGCACCAACCCGTTCGGGGATTTCGCCGAACAACACACGGCGGAGGATGCCCTCGCCCGCCGCACCGATAATGATCGAATCGAAGTCTCCGTCGCGTGCGTAGGCGAGTACTTCCTCCGTGATATCCTCTCCTGCTTCGACAGCGATGTCTACGTCGATATCAGACTCGGCGAGCGCCTTCTGTCTGCGTTCGAGGAACGACTGTGCACCCTCGATATCGCCGTCAGTCGCCACGTGGAACAATGTGACCTCGGCACCCGATTCTGCGTATGCCGTCGCGACCATCTCAGCGAGCTCCGAATTCGGTCCGCCCGCAGTTGGAACGAGGACCCGGCCTGAGTCTGTCGTTCCGTCCGTCTTCAGGACAGCGACGTCACACTCGGCGTTCTCGACGACGGTATCGATATTCGACCCGAGTGCGTAATCGGAGACACGCTTGCGCTGCCCACGCCAGCCGAGCAACACGAGGTCACTGTCGCGTTGATAGGCGACATTGTTGATGCTCTTCGCGATATCGTGGCCGATCGTCACGGTCTGGTGAACCGGGATGTCGTCAGGCGCGTACTGAATCACTTCGTCGAGCAGTTCCCGCTGTTGGTCCGCGTAGCGACGGCCCTCTGACAGTGGCGTCTGATCAGGAACCGTCGCGACACTCGTGATCAGGACTTCGCCGTCCTTCTGCCGGGCGATGGCGCTCCCAGCCCGAATCAGCTGTTCGGCATTATCGGGATTGGCGATTGGAACCAGCACTTGGTATCCTCGTTCTTCGGGTGCCCGTTCTTCCGTGATGAGACGGGTCTCCTCTTTCGCCTCGGTTTCGCGGACACGGCTCCGCGAGTAGAGGAAGAAGATTCCAACACCAACGAGGATCCACGCAATCGCCCCGTACCAAGCCAGTGGGCTGTAGTTGAACAGGTAGACTGCGAGGAACAGCTTCGTGATGATCCCGATGATGGGGACGTAAGGGAAGTACGGCATCACGTATCCGTAATCGATCTGGTCACCCCACTTTCGGCGGATCACGATAGCGGCGTAGTTCACCTGGAGGAATAGCAGGAGGAACATCACGTCGGTCGCGGCCGCGACAGCCTCGATTGGAAGGGCGACCGCCATGAAGATGATGAGCGCCCCGGAGAGCGCAGTGGCGATGTGCGGTGTTCGCTTCTCGTCGTGGACTGCGCTGAATGCGTCCGGGAGAACGTGGTCACGCCCCATCGCGAAGGAGACTCGCGTCGACGAGTAGGTCGTCGCGTTGAGTGCGGAGAGCGTCGAGAAGATACCCGCCACGAGAATGACAACCGTCCCGTACGGCATGATCTGGCCTGCCGCGCGAGCGAGACCGAGTTCCCCGAGGTGACCGAGAATCTCCCAGACGGCGGCGTCCTCGATATTGTCCGGAATCGGGGGCAGGTTCGTGGCTCCGTGAGCGCCCGATGCAGCACCTTCCTGGGCCAACTGGAAGAGTTCGGGCGTGACAGAAACCGCACCGATGAGGACGATCGCCACGAGCATATAGATCGTGACGACGACGGACATCGAGTAGAAGACCGCCTTGGGCACCGACTTTTTCGGGTTGACAACCTCTTCACCGGACTGGACGATGATCTCGTACCCTTCGAAGGCGATGAAGGTCAATCCCATCGCGATGAACACCCCGCCAAAGTCCCGTGGGAGGAACGGCTGGAATCGACCGGTAGCTTCGGCGGGATTCCCGAAGATGTAGCCCAGCCCGAACGCGATGAGGATGATGATGACCGTGACCTTGACCATGGTCACGATGTTGCCAGCGAGTCCAGTCTCCTTCGCGCCCCGGAAGTTGATATACGCGAAGAGTACCCCCGCGAACACGGCAAATATCTTCTCTGGGCCGATTGTGAGTACGAACAGGTCGACTGGCTCGAAGAGAGCGATACCGAAGTAGTCAGTCAACAGCAAGTGGACGAACGCCCCGAAACCAAGCGTATACAGCGATCCGGCAACGGCGTGGGCGAACCAGGACATCCAGCCGGCGAGGAACGCCTGTGATCGGCCCAGCGCCTCACGAACCCAGAGATAGCCACCGCCAGCTTCGGGGATCGCCGACCCCAGTTCGGCATACACCATTCCGGTAAAGATGGTGATGAAACCGTTGAACGCGAACGCCATCACGAGGCCGGGACCAGCTTGTCCGGCAGCCAGCCCTGTCAGGACGAAGATACCGGCACCGATCATCGCCCCGATGCCGATCATCGTGATATCAAACACGGAGAGGTCGCGGGCGAGTTCGTCGTCGTGGCTGTGACCCGGAAGCCCCTCGTCACTCACGGGGACCACCGTCCGTAGTCTCGCTGAACGGGCCCTTCCGGTACTCGCCAGCGGCTATTTTATCCACGACGTACTTGCCATGTACAACGGCAGCTTGGAGGCCAACCCACGCAAGTAGCGTGAGAATAGCTCCAATAGTCAGCGTGGATACCATATGATTTGGTTCTAATCGCATATTTATAAAAACTGCTGTGCTGAAACCCAACAGGGTTTAAATTCTGTTTTTGCGTAGGGAAAATGAGTCGGCGGCCTTCATGTTCGAACGGACCCGTCGTCGAACCTGCCGCGCGTACTCGAAAGCTGTCGAATCCACGGTGGCCACCGTCTCCGACCGGAAGAATGTTACAGTCGCCCCTTCCGCGGGTCACTGAACCGTCCGCCGTGTGTAGCAGCCTTCATAAGTCATTGAACAGCGAATCGCACGACTCCGTTCGATTTGCTGTTAAAACAGTTCCAAACGCTACGATAGTACGATACATCATTCGGGCTGTTCGTCCGCATCACTGGCATCCATTGCCTGCGTATATCGGTAGTAGAGGGATCGCATCGTCCGGTCGGCGTCGCGTCCCATCAAGACAGTAACGTCCTGTCTCCCGACAAGGGTTTCCTGTATTGGTTTGAACACAAGATCGCGCAGCTTGAACTTCTGTTCTGGCGACCCAATCGACGTGAAGTCGTGCTTCTTGGCTGCTTCGATGATGACCTCGGTCGGGTTCGGTGCTTCACTGAGTTCTGTCTCCGAGTCCACTTCGGGCCCGAGGACATACTCCGCAAACGTCAGAAGATTTTTTGCATCACTCCGCTCTTTCCCGGACGCATCGGGCGAGATAACGTGCAGTATCGTAACCGATGCGTCGAATGCGCGAGCGACGGCCCGAGCTGCCTCAGAAGCGAGCGCAGCATGTGGACCTGTCCCTACCGGCAGGAGGACCGACTCGATCGTTTCTGCTTCCGATTCCGCCAGCGAGGCGACGGAATGTCCGTCGACATTCGGAACGTAAAGCGCACGCGTCCCCTCCCGAACGCCGACGTTCTCCACGAACACGTCACACTCGGCCTCATCGACGACTGTATCAATCGTACTTTTTCCGAGCAACCACCCCTCGTCAAATCCGGTTCCCCGGAGGAGAAGGACAGCTGTCTCGCTCTCACTGCCGAGGGCGTCAAGAATTCCCTGCGTCGTGTCCGTCACGACTCGAACTACTGCGCGTACCGATACGTCTTGATTGATATCCTCTGCAACGGATACGATCTGCGCCAGCTGAGTCTGTCGTTCCGTGACGACATCGGGTACTGATCGCTCCTTTTCGTCTGCTCCGTCAGCAGCCTGGGCGGACTCTCGTACCTGCTCGATCTCGGTCTCATCATTTACCGTTGCGATTCCCAGCAGGACTACTCGACCGTCATTATCATCAGCCAACGCTATCGCCGTTTGAAGGAATCGACGAGCGTTGATTCCGGTACTACTGTCGAACAGATCACTGACGACGGGCACTACGACGGAGTAATCCGGGTGATGGATGGCTTCTCCATCGTATCCGTACGTGTCTGCCTCGGATTTCGATGACTGCTTCGGGACCGATATTGGAACGGTCTCCTTTGGCTTTCTCTTTGGCATAGTTAGGTCCTCGTGAACGCGCTGGTGATACGGTCGCTGGCTCCATCCTTGGCGAAGATGGTCACGGTATCCCCTACCTGAATATCCGACTCCCCCCGTGGGATGTGCAGTTCGCCATCACGCACGATTGCAACGATGACCGTCTCTTGAGGGAGGAGGCCCTCCGAGTCGGCGTCGATGAGACTGAGCCCAGCGAGTGGTGCCCCCTCCTCTACCGTCACCTCGAAGATCTCACCCCCGCCGCCGACCTGCATGAAGTCCCGGATAGCGGGGCGTTGAACGGCTCGGTACAGGTACTGCCCGTTGAGTTCGTGCGGGCTCTCGACGATGTTCACGCCGAGGTCCCCAAACAGTTCCATGTGTTGGGGGTCATTGATGGAGCTCACGAGCGTCTCGACGCCGTACTGTTTGCCGAGCATCGAGATCATGAGGTTCACCGAGTCGTTCTCCGTTGTGGAGATGAGTGCGTCGGCTTCCTGCACGCCCGCTTCGAGCATGATCTCTTTGGATGCTGCATCCGCGTTGATGACCATGCAGTCGTAGGTTGCACTCACTTCCTCAGCGAGTTCCTGGTCGCGTTCGATAACGACCACTTCGTTGTCGTCCTGCGTTGCGAGTTCGATGACTTTGCTTCCGGTGCGGCCTGCGCCGACGATGATGATGTACATTGGTGTTGGTTTTGAACGTTTGCTGATTCGTGGACGGTGCTAGCGGGGGGACGTGAACGGAGCGGCGGTCCGGGAACGTCGAGCACGGGTGTGCTGGAAGCGGTAAAATCGTGCATATGGGTCACCGTCTGAAGATGCTGTTTACCAAGACGAGGACGGGAATGATTTCCAGTCGTCCCATCCACGAGGACGGGAATGATTTCCAGTCGTCCCATCCACATCTGGAAGATGAACAGCACCTCCGCTATGACAGGCATTTCCGGTCCGGTAATACCGGCAGAGAGGCCGACAGTCCCCTGTGCTGTCGCCACCTCGAAGATCGCGTCAGCGAGTGTGAACTCCGGCGGCAAGACTGCTAGGAGCACGAACAGCGAGACACCCAACAGGAGGAGATACACGAACGCGAAGGTGGCCGCGGCGCGAATCTCGTCGTTCGCCTCGTCGGCTTTGAAAGTCCGCTGGCCGATTCTGAGGTCCTCGATGGCGTGTTGCGGGAGGAACACGCGAGTGACTTCCCAGCTGATGCCGCGAGCGATGATGTAGCCACGGAGGATCTTGATTCCGCCGACGGTCGCACCAGCAGACCCACCGAGTAGCATCGCCCCGAGCACGATGAACATCACTGCCCCGTTGTTCCAATCGCCGATAGCAGACGTCTGCCAGCCGGTGGTCGTCTGGGCGCTGATATACTGGAAGAGGCCATCGCGGAACGCCTGACTCGTCACGACCTGCCCGACGTACGCTATCGGGTCACCGTTGTACGGGACACCGACCACCGGGCGAGGAAGGCGGTCAGCCCGACGACGCCGACGACGAACCGTTGTACGGGACACCGACCACCGGGCGAGGAAGGCGGTCAGCCCGACGACGCCGACGACGAACAGACCAAACAGCATCCGAACCTGCGGATCTCGGGTGAAGTCCCGGATGTTGCGTTCGGAGAGGACACCCCAGTAGACGGGGATGGAGATGGCTCCCGTGATCATTGCGGGGATATGGACGAGTTCCATCGCGTAGGAATCGTACCCCGCGATGGAGTCGTCAAGCGTACTGAACCCGCCAGTAGACTGCCCGGTCATCGCGTGATTGATCCCGCCAGTAGACTGCCCGGTCATCGCGTGATTGATCGCGTCGAAGATCGTGTTCTCAATGCCGTACCCAGGCTGAACGATGAACGTCGCCACTACGAGATACACCGCCACAGCGGCGGTTACCCCGACGTAGATTTTCCAGATCGCTCGCGCCGTCCCGACGATGCTGGGTCGAAGCTTTTCACTCCGTGCCTCCGACTGATAGAGCGATATCCCCGCCGTCCCGTGGGGTTGTCGAAGAATCGCTAGCGAGAGGACGATCATTCCCGTGGGGTTGTCGAAGAATCGCTAGCGAGAGGACGATCATTCCCGCCCCACCGATCCACTGCATCTGTGACCGGTACCAGAGGAAACCGTGTCCGACTGACGGTTCCCGAATACTCATCGTCAGGCCCGTCGTAGTGTAGCCGCTCATACTCTCGAAGAATGCGTGGAGCGGGTTCTGGAAGTACAGGAGGCTCGACTGGTAGGTCCCCCCCGCAGGAACGAAGGCGTCGAGAACTGCAGACGGCGTGATGTAGGCGGCAAGGACGAACGGCATCGCGCCGAAGAAGGCAGTCACGGCCCAGCCGAGTGCCGCGACGATCATCGCGTGATGGCGTTGTGGCTCGGCGGCGTCTTCGTTCACTCTGTATGCGACGCCGCCGAGAAGCGCAGTGACGCCTGCTGCGATCAAGAACGCGAGTGCGCTGTACCACTCCTGGTAGAGAATGGAGACCAGCATCGGGACGAGCATCGAACCGCCGATGAGGACCTGGAGTGCACCAATATCTCTCAAGACTGTTTTCGTCGCCGTGACGAAGTCGTACCGGCCACCAGCTGACGACGCCGTGGTTCCGTGATTAGACATCGTTGAATGGGCCAGAGAGATTCTCAGTTCCTGGGCTGGCGGTAGACATAGCGTGATCCTCGTAGTGTCCAAAGACGTCGGTTACCTCGGGTGTGGCCCCGGTTCCAGAGTAGACGGTTAACCGGTCACCCGAACGAATCTGTGTGTCACCTCTGGGCGTTATTGGCCCACCCTCACCGTCGCGTTCAATTGCGACGATAAGCACGTCGTCACCGAGTAGATCCTCGTCACCTGCCTCCTGTAGGGTCCGGTCGGCAATCGGGGCTTCAGGAGCGACATCGATTTCGAACACCTCAGCGTGCTCCCCGACGCGCATGTAGTCCACGATTGTCGGGCGTTTCACTGCCCGATAGAGATACTCGGCGATGAGCCGCTGGGGGTTTTCCATTGTATTGACACCGATTCGTTCGAAGATTCCCATGTGTTCGGGATTGTGGACGACAGAGACCACACCAGGAATATCCAGATCGCTAGCGAGCAGGCAGACCATGATATTCGTGGCGTCCTGATTAGTGGTGGAAATCAGCGCGTCAGCCCGGTCGGCTCCCGCGTCGAGGAGCGACACTTTGGTCGTCGCGTCGGTGTTGAGAACGAGACAATCGTGCTCGTCGGCAATCGTATTGGCCCGCTGCTCGTCCCGTTCGATCACGACGACTTCGTTGCCCGAGCGGGTCGCAATGTCGATGAGCGGCGTCCCAATATCGCCCGCTCCGACGATGATTATGTACATTCAGCGGTCCTCCTCGTCTACATCGTGAACGGCGATTATCGGCAACTCCGTCTCGGTCACGAGCCGCAGCGCTTTGTCCCCTGTGAGTAACTGTACGAGGCGACTGCCACCCGTGGTCGAAATGCGATAGCGCTGGCGTCAAGTTCGACGGCAGCAGTGCTGATCGACTCGACGACATCCGTGGCGTATCTCGTCTCCGTTTCGACGTCGGGGAGAATCTCTCTGAACGCTGCGAAGGAGTCCTCAGCTAACGCCTCTGCCTGTTCGAGTGAGAGCTTGTCGGGCGCTCCACCAGCCTTCTCGACGACATGGACGACTGTAATCCGATCGAAAGGATACCGTTTGAGCGCGAGAGCGGTCGCTCGTGCGTCTTCGTCGTTGGCGACTGGGACGACGAGGTGGTTCATGAGGGTGTCGCTCATCGACTCACACCTCCTCGTCGTCCACGGGTACGTTCGTCTCTGGATGCTGTCGCTCCCTGGCTGGTGATTCCGTAACGTCTCCGAGGTAGAACCAGTGGAGCGTCTCTTCGCCGTCGAGTTGCTTCTCACGTTTTACACGATAGAGTGAGAGTGGTTGCGAAGCTTCCTCGGCGTTATTTTGACCTGGTGGGTACTTCCGAACCAGTGTGTATGCTCCGGTGGGTACTTCCGAACCAGTGTGTATGCTCCGTGGTCTTCGATATCGACGATCTCACCATCTACCTCTGAACGAATGAGTTCTCGAAGCGAGGGGCGTACGTCGTCCAGTCGCCGCTCAACGTACGTCCGGACCGCGCGAAGAGCGGGTGCGTCCAAGTCATCGAGGATATCGGCGAGCATATCGGGCGGTTCGTTATTTCTCTTCTGTTCGTTCATCATCAGCCCTGAATCTTCGGCATAGTAAATAACTTCCGCTAATGTATTCTAATCGTTTCCCATTCTCTACAGTACCTTCTAATCGTTTTTGGTAGAGATTCCTGCGCTCTCGGTCTCAAGACCTCTCTTCCCGCAGCACGCTCTCGGTCTCAAGACCTCTCTTCCCGCAGCATCTGCTGACAGTACCTGCAGATCACCGAGACGGAACTATCGCTTTCAAAAAGAAAGGTAAAAGCAGATAGGAGAACGACTCTTTGGGTATAAATATGAGCAAGGGAATCGATGAAATCGACGAGCGAATCCTCTATTACCTCACTGCAGACGCCCGTCACACGTCAGCACCGGATATTGCAGACAAGGTAGACCTCTCTCCGCCTACCATTCGAAACCGGATTCGTAATTTGGAGGAATGCGGCGTGGTCACCGGGTACCACGCGCACGTGAACTACGAACGGGCGAATGGACGGCTGACAAACCTCTTCATCTGTACCACATCGGCGACCAAACGTCAGGAGCTCGCCCAGCGTGTCCTCAAGGTTCCGGGCGTCGTCAACGTGCGAGAGATCATGACCGGTCGAGGCGACCTTCGGGTGAAAGCCGTCGGTACTGATACTGACGACCTCATGCGAATCGCACAGGATATCACCGATCTCGGTATCGAAATCGACGATGAGGGCTACTCCACAGGGAATACTTCCAGCCGTACGCTCAGTTCGGCCCGAAGGGCAACGAGCCGAGTTCGCCGGTCACGGGTGTAGCAGGGCTTGCTGGTGCTGCAGATGTGGTCCAGATCATCGTAAACGAAAACGCACCGATAGCTGGGAAAACGCTCAAGGAAGCGAACGAGGAAGATCTGCTTTCGCCCGGCATACTGGTCGTTCGGATCGACCGTGGGGATCAGACGATCACACCGAGCGGGGGGACCACGATCCAGGCGGACGACTTCGTCACGATCCACTCACGTTCGGGGATTACGGATGACACCCTCGGGGTGTTCACCCGAGAGTAGAACGAACCCGTCCCGACTACCCTACAAGCCGACGTGCAATGGCCTCCCGAACCGACATCGCAGACTCCTCCGGTCCACGTGCCATAACCACAGTTCGTTCCGTCTTTTCCCCGACTGTCTCGGGGAGCGACCCGAACAGGGCTTGAGACACAGCCCCCGACCGTGTCGCCCCGACGCAGATCGTATCGTAGTCTGAGGCCGAATCGAGGACGACCTGTTCGACGTCGTCGGTGACCTCCACGCGTGACTCGTACGTCATATACTGAATTCCGGCCCGCTCGACAAGCTCTTCGATCACTTGTTCACCCCGCTCTTCGGGTGACAGATCGTCTTCGTCATCGACTGGGCTCTGAACGTTGAGCAGCGTGAGTGAGGATGCTTCTTCAGCCGTTGCGACGAACTCAGCAGCTCGACGAGCAGCAACCGGTGCGTGTGGCCCCCCACCAGCGAGGACCATGATATCCCCCTCGCCGCGGCGACCGTCGGATCCGAGCTTCACGAGGGTCGCATCGCACGGTGCGCGTCCGATAATTGGATCGATCGTCGATCCGAGGATGTGGTCGCGCCGACTCCGTGTTCCCTGCCAGCCGAGAAGAACGTGGTCGGCGTTTTCTTCCTCGATCACGTCAAGAACGACCGAACCAGCATCCCGACCGACAATCGCCCGTGTCTCGAGTCCAATATCCAGGTCGGTAGCGATGTCCCGGGCGGCATCGAGCAACTCCCGTTGCCGCTCGACGCGTTCCTCTTCGAAGGCGAGGTCCTGAGACAGTGAGGTCTGCTGCGGGACTTCGATGACGTTCACTGCCACGACGGTCGCATTCTCATCGTCATGGGCATGCGCGCTTGCGGCGGCCATTCGGAGGAGATCCCGTTCCGTCTCAGGGTTCGCAACCGGGACGACCACACGGTACCTCCCCTCGTCGTCTGCCATCGTGGTCGGTTCCGGAGCAATCGCTTCACCAACCAGACTCTCGGCCAGCGCACGGTCACGCGCGTAAGCGTAGTACCAGACGATACCGAACAGAATGAGTACCGTTCCGATGGTCCCGACGCTGTCGGCGTGAACGGAAGCTGCCGCTGACGCCCGCGATCGAGAATTCAAGCGGCGTGAACTCGACCGCCATCTGGAAGAGAACTGCCAGGCACGCGAGCATCCCGACGATCGGGACAACCGGATACAACACACTCGGAATCCGGAATGCGGGGTCGTACGCGTCCGGGTTCGCCCGGCGCAGGACGACGACGGCGACGTGGACGAGCGCGTACGTAACGAGATACATGAAACTCGCCACCTCGGCAAGCGTGCCGATGCCGACGCCGATACCGATCAGGACGAGTGTGATGATTCCCGTCGCGGTGATCGCACGGTAGGGGGTACGGAATCGGTCGTGGACCTCGTTGAGCCAGTTGACCAGGATGCGGTCCCGGCCCATGGCGAAATTGACCCGTGCCGCGGAGAGGATACTCGCGTTTGCACTCGATACTGTCGCGAGGACGGCCCCGACGATCATCACGAGTGCACCGATCGTTCCCATGAACTCGACTGCAACGTCCGCGACGGGGACCTGTGAGTTGGTGAGCGCTTCGATTGAAAGCGTCCCCGTCGAGACGAACATCACACCAACGTACATCAGCGTCGGTGTTACTACGGCTGCGATCATTGCCAGCGGGAGATTTCGACTCGGGTTCTTGATCTCCTCGGCACTCGTTGCGATGACTTCGAATCCGATGAACGTCACGTACACGGTCCCGACGGTCGCCGCGACTGCCGGCCACCCCTTTGGATTGAATTCCCCGATAGTCGGACCACTGAGTATTCCGAGTCCGAGGAACGCGACGATGAGGCCAACGAGCGTGAGGACGATGACGTTCTGAAGCGCTCCGGTTTCCTTGACGCCGTAATAGTTGACACCTGTGAGGATAGCCGCCATCACGAGCGCCGCCACAGTAATCCCGATCTGCCCCCAACCGGCGAGGAACCCGATATACTGGCCGAGTCCGGGCAGGAGGTACTGCCCGAAGCCAATCATGTAGAACGCCGATGCGAACGTCAAGCCGGCCCACATCCCCCAGCCGACGATACTCCCGAAGAACGGACCGAGTGCTCGATTGACGTAGTAATAACTACCGCCTGCCTTGGGCATCCCCGTGGCCAGTTCGGATAGTGAGAGGGCCGCAAGCAGCGAGATGAGTCCGCCCATGAAGAACGACACCATACTCGCCGGCCCTGCCTGATTGGCAGCGATGCTCGGGAGAACAAAGATTCCCGCACCGATCATCGTTCCCAGGCCGATCGTGTACGCCTCGAGAAAGCCGTACGCCTCGAGAAAGCCGAGATCTCGGGCGAGTTCCTGTTCTGAGTCGCTCATTGATCAGTCTCACCGTCAGAGACATCCGGGAGGACGACAACCGGGAGGTCACTCTTGTTGACGAGGGCCGTCGTAACGTCACCGGTGAGGAGCTTGAGCCATCGACTGCTCCCCGTGGCGTGAAGACGATTCCGCTTGCATCAAAATCGTGTGCAGCGTCGATAATCGCCTCTGCAACATCCGTTCCGTAGAGATACTCTGTTTGTAGCTCGACGCCGACATCCGTTAGCCCATCGGCCACGACTTCGAATAGCTCGTCTGCATATAGTTCGCGCTGTTCGACGGACGCCTTGTCCGGAGCTCCACCCGCCTTCTCGATGACGTGGACCGCAATAACGACTCCGTCAGTTGATTCAACATACGGTATCAGGGCTCCAATCGTCGCTTCTGCATCATCTTTGTTCGCCACCGGAACAATAACTCTCTTGAATATAGCTGAAGGCATAGATAGTCTCGAATTCAGGAATGAAAAACGTTTGATTGGTTCATCAGAAGCGACTCGTACATAGTAACTCCGAAGGAACACCACCGACTTAATGGGTTCGACTGCTATTAGAACATCCTCAGCACTGCTTCGACCGTTCTAGCTTCGGTGAACACGACAACGTGATCTCCACGCTGGATTACTGTCTCCCCTCTCGGAGTGACGAATCCATTATCACGGATTATCGCTCCCACAACGACCCCACCGGAGAACTCCTTAGCGATGTCACGGATTCGACGGTCGGTAGCTGGCGAATCAGCATCGATTTCGATTTCCAAGACTTCGGCACGGTCCTGCTCGATAATCGCGACGTTCTCAGTACGTCTGGACCGTGTAAATCGAGTGATCTCTTCTGCGACTGCCTCTCGTGGACTAACTGCCACATCAACCCCCACGGCTTCGAATAAGTCACGGAACTCGAGTGCCTCGACGACAGCGACCGTACGGGTAGCACCGAGTCGGTCTGCCAGTAACGTCGCCAGCAAGTTCTGCTGGTCGTTATCCAATGTGGCGATGAAGACGTCTGCTTGACCCACGTGTTCTCGTTCCAGGAAGTCCATATCTGTAGCGTCGGACTTCAGCACAACCGTCTGTTGAAGTTTCTCTGCCAACTCCTGTGCGCGTTTGGAGTCACGCTCGATCAGCCGCGGCCGGAAGCCCCGCTGTTCTAAGAGCAGAGCAGTCCGGTACCCGATTTCGCTGCCTCCAGCAATCACGATCTCTGACGGGGCGTCCTGTTCAGGTGCAATGGCACCAGCAAACTGACGGATACTCTCTGGTGGGCCAATCACGACGACGTCGTCACCAGCGTTAATCACCGACCCGCCGGACGGGATAACAACCGTTTCATCTCGGAGGATTGCGGCGAATGTGAGTGTCTCGAACGTGTCTGCTCAGCAATCGTTAGATCTGAAACTGGGCTGGCAGCAGGAATCTCGAACTCCGCCGCCTGGACAGCCCCGTGGGCTGGCAGCAGGAATCTCGAACTCCGCCGCCTGGACAGCCCCGTCGGCGAACGTATCGACGGCACGGGCTGTTGGGAGCCCAATAACACCAACAATGGCTCTGGCGGTGAGTAGGTCTGTACAGACCATATAATCGACACCGAAAGCACCCTCTTGGTGTTGCCATGTACTGAGGAAGCGCGGATGTTTGACCCGCGCAATTGTGAACGGGCTCCCCAGCGCGTTCGCGGTCCCACACGCGACAAGGTTAGTTTCATCACTGTCCGTACTCGCGATGAAGAGATCAGCATCTTGCACCCCGGCTTCTCGAATGAAGAGATCAGCATCTTGCACCCCGGCTTCTCGAATAATCTCGGCGTCCGTGCCGTCTCCGAAGACCGAAAGCACATCGAGATTGTACGTGAGCGTATCGACGCGTTTGGGATCCGAATCAATCACGATGACATCATGACTCCCCGATAACGATCCGGCAATCGTCGATCCGACCTCACCCGCACCGACAATGATGACCTTCATCTTGTTCTCACAATCGTCACGGTGGTCGTTCTCGGCGGGTCGTTCATAATCCGGTGGTGGGCCGGAGCTGTGAAGTTCGTTTCCGTCAACATAGGGGATCTTCCGCAAAGAGTACGTCCGTGGGCGGGTGCGGAGTGAACGTCTCGTTCGGAGCAATTCGACAGTTGAACGGGGACTGCGGGCCCCACAGTGCCTGATGTCAGCCACTTACTCGATTTCGAGGCTCCCTGTTCCCTCTCCGACGCCTCATCGTTTTCATCCCATTCGTTCCCTCTCCGACGCCTCATCGTTTTCATCCCATTCGAGTTCGAACTCGATGCTCAGCTCTCCTGGGCCGTCGACCGGCCCTTCCCTCTCAGCTTTGACTTCGAATGTCGGTCGTGCTGGTGGATCCATCGTAACGGACTCTGTACCCGCCTTCAGGGTAACCGACCCGCCCTGCTCGAGCTTTTCGGCAACACTCCGGAGATACGCCGCGATTTCGCAACACTCCGGAGATACGCCGCGATTTCGTCTCGACTCTGAGTACTCTCGGATTTGAACAAGACTTCTTCAGGCATACGCTCTCACCTACAACCCCTGCTCGGATAAATGGCCTTCTCACTCCTGGAAAGGAAATACGTCGCTCTACGCCAGATGGGAGACTTCCTCCGGCTCGTCGACGTCGTCGAACTCGCCGCGCTCCACAGGTTCCCAGTCCTCACCCGGCTCTGGACTCCACCAGTCGACCTTGTAGGCGCCCGGTGCGCCGAAGATTTTCACGCGCGCCGACCCATCAGGCAGGTCGCGGCGCAGTTTCTCGTCGACGTGGAGGTTCCAGGTCGTGGTAGAATCGAAGCAGGCGAGCACGGCCTCCTCGTAGCCGCGCGTCTCTCGGGGTTCCTGGAGTTCGACCTGGCTGTTGCAGTTCTTGCAGAACACCCCCTCGAACGGGATGTGAGTGAAGACCTCCTGCCCGCAGACGGGACACCAGAGGAACTCGAACAGTGCCTCGCTGTGACGGTCAAGTACTTCGAGACTCATTTGTTGACTCACCCGGTCGTACCGGGCCACCACCTCGTGCCCGGCCGAAAAACAGCGCCCACCGCTCACTCGCTCACCGTTCGGCGCCGTAGACGATGCGTGAGGGGGCTTCGTACCCACAATCGGGGCAGTCATACCACCGCTGGACTTTCGCCCCGTCTGCCGCCTTCTCGCCGACGCGAACGTCGTCGTTCGGACACTCCGGGCAGTTAAGGTCCGGTGCGGGCCGCTCCCGGAGCTCGTCACGGAACGATGTCGCATCCTTCGTCTCGTATCCCCGCGACCAGACCGGGTAGCCGTCGACGAGAATCACCCCGCGCCACTTGTACCGGTAGGTGTCCGGGGCTCGATGCAGGAAGGCTCGCGCACCGGTCTCGGTGTTCCGATACGCGAGTGTCGGCGAGCGGCTCTTGCGTCGCCAGTTGGTGATCCTGGGCATTATTCAGAAGTGGACGTCAGCGGGTACGATCCAGAGCTCCTCACTCTCCCCGAGGAGTCGGTCCAACTGTCCACGGTGGCGAATGCCGCTCCCGTGTTCGTCGTACAGGAAGACCGAGGGGCCGTCGTACGCGCCGACCTGGTGGAAGGCGTGGCGGGCGAGATCTTCGTCGCGCATGATCTCCTCGTCCGAGAGTTCGTCGAGTGCCTCCTTCACGCGGTTGAGATTCCGCTCGAACTCCTCCTTCGTCGCCTCCCAGCCACGCTCGAGCAGTTCCTCGCCTTCATCGGAGTCGACAGGGGCCGCGGTCGGGAGCTCACCCCATCGCGCTTTGCCCGCAACGGACGTATCCTCCTCGTCGAACGTCACGTGGTAGTCGAAAACGGCGCCAGCGTGTGGGTCCGCGCCGACTAGGCGGTCGAACACCGTCTTTCCGGTGGATAGTGCTTCGTCGTGCGTCGATGCCTCTACGAGTGCGTAAATTACCATGTGCATCTCGAACACCTCGGAACGCCGACGCTCCGGAACTCGTTGCTCGATCCCGCTGCGCCGGCACCCATCGCCGGCGCTCGAAAAACTCTCCTCGTGATGGGGTATTCTCAGGATTCGTCCGCTCGTTCGACAGTGATGGTCAGGTCGCCCGATTCGTAGTCGGCCTCGAAGTCGACGGCGAACGCGTCCGCCTCGTAGGCGGCGTGGTAAGCACGGTGGCGTTCGAGCGAGCCTGTCGCCTTGACGTGGAAGAATGCGGCCGCCGTGTAGGGCTTGCTCTGTGTTTCGATCTGCGCCTCCACGGAAGCTGGAAGCGCGATTTGGGGCGTCTCCGTGTCGATACTCGCAGCGAACTCCTTCGCCTCCTCGACGGATGCGTGCGAATGCGCTGGTGTCTCGCCGGTGAGCACGTTCACTGGAGTTTCCGTCTCGTCGGTGAACAGGACGTCTTCGAAGGTGTGTGTTCCGAGGATCGCCTCGGGATCCAATTCGCAGTCGTGAAACGGGTCGTCCTCTGAGGTCATCGAATCACGAGCCTACGGCGGGGCTCACCCATTCCGGCCCCTGAAAAACAGCAGCTGCCACGAAGCAGATTTAATTAGGAGCTTTGTTGAACTCCCAGGACCTGATAGGTGTCGCGTGCTAAATGTTGAGGGTGTAGGTGGCAGGCGAGGCATTGTTCGTTTCAAATCGTCGGTGCCGAAACAGCCCTTCGGTAGGTTTGCCCAGTTACTGGAGTTTGGCCGACCAACGGCGTCCGGACGCTTAACTGTGAGAAAGGAGTAGAATCACTCCATGACCATCACGACGGAATTTCGACTCCGTTCGTCCGCCCTTCCGCTCGTCAGCATCCCGGCGACGCTCCCCCCAGACGAACTCGTGTGCTCTCACGCACTCTGTCTCGAACCTGACGCGCGAGTGTTTCACGTGGAGATTGACGCCGAACACGAGCTCTCCAAAGCCCAGCTCGCCGCGCTCGACGAAGTCGTTTCAGTAAAGCCGCTCGGAGAACGGGGCGACAAAACCGTCTTTAAGCTCACCGTTGAATTGGATGAGTCGATCGCCCCGGCCTTCGACCCAGAACGCTTCGATGGCGCGAAGATGAAATCAACGATCATCACGTCCGAGGGCTGGCGCGAAACGAAGGAGTTCAAAGACTACGAGACGTTCCACGACTTCCACACCACGTTCGAAAACCACGGAATCTCGGTCGATCTCATCTCCATTACGTCGAACCAATCCGCGTCCAACGACTCCAGAGAAGATGGACTCACTGACCGGCAACGGGAGGCCCTAGAGCTCGCCGTGTCTCGTGCTACTACGAGAGTCCACGCCAGGTGACGGCCGAAGAACTCGCCGAAGAACTCGACATCTCACAGCCCTCGCTGTCGAGTCTCCTCCGACGCGGCGAGCGCCAACTCCTCACCTCGTCGCTCGATATACAAGGCGAATTAAACACCCTTTCCAGATAGCCCCGAAACGAAGTCACACCCCGCCCAACTGAAGGGTGGGTACAATCCATGGATATCACCAGCGGCTGTTCGCAACCCTCAGTCGAAGGCCCTGACGAGTACTTCACAGGGAACGCCCGAATCGACCCTCTATTTGATCCGCAGGACGAGGCTCGCGCGGCGGCGGCCAGCGTGACGTTCGAACCAGGCGCTCGCACGGCGTGGCACACCCATCCCCTCGGCCAGCGGCTGGTCGTAACGAGCGGCTGTGGGCTCGTGCAACGAGAAGGCGGAGAAATCGAGGAGATTCGCGCGGGTGACGTGGTTTGGTTCCCGCCGGGCGAAAAACATTGGCATGGCGCGACGCCAGAGAACGCGATTACCCACATCGCAATCCAAGAGGAGAAAAATGGGGAGGCCGTCAGGTGGCTGGAACACGTCACCGACGAAGAGTACCCCACAGACTCAGAGAGCTAATCCATCATCTCGACAGTCGGATCACCATCCGAGTATTCCCCCGATGCCGATGAGCAACACCAATGTCTGCATGGACAGACGACGAACTGAACGCAATCGCTGACTCCGACGACTTCCACATCGCTCCCGTTCGGGAGGACGGCGAGACGTACGGCACGCCGACGTGGATCTGGTCCGTCCGGGTTGACGACGAACTCTACGTGCGTGCCTACAACGGCCAGGACTCCAGTTGGTACCAGGCAGCAGTCCGAGAGAACGCGGGCCGAATCGAAGCTGCCGGCATGACGAAGGAGGTCGTTTTCGAGCAGGTCGATGGACCGATTCTCGACCGCATTGACGAGGCCTACCGCGAGAAGTACGAGGAGAGTCAATACCTCAAACCGATGGTCAGTGAACGAGCCCGCGCTGCCACCGTCAGGGTCATCCCACGCGGAACTGGCGACTGATCATCGACCCCCTCGAAGAACCGGTGGCGGCGGTAGCGCTCTGTGTTGGAGACTCGGAGGTCGGGTACCTGGTGGCCTCGGCGACCCTGGGCCGAGTCCCCCGGACTGATACATAAACACCTTTCCAGATAGCACCGAATCTACCCCGCCGCGTCCCCTCCGTTCACTTGATGACAGCAGAGTTTGGCTCCGAGCTAGACGGGCAGGTCGCAATAGTTACCGGCGCATCCTCGGGAATCGGCGAAGCAACGGCCAAGTCCCTCGCGTCGCGGGGTTCGAGTGTCGTCCTCGCTGCTCGGCGGAAGGACGAAATCGACGAGCTCGCGGCCCAGATCGAAGACGAACATGGCGACGCGCTTGCTGTGCCGACCGACATCACCGATGACGAGGACATCGACAACTTAGTCGAGCGGACGACCGACGAATTCGGTCGCATCGACATCCTCGTGAACAATGCGGGGCTCATGCCGCTCGCACACATCGGGACTGCGGACAGGGAGACACTCCAGACGACCATCGACGTCAACCTCACTGGCCTCATCACGCTCACACACGCCGTCATCCCCACGATGCTGGAACAAGGGAGCGGCCACGTGGTCAACCTCTCGTCGGTTGTCGGACGGTTCCTGCAAGCGAACAGTTCTCACTACAATGCGGCGAAAGCCGGTGTGAAGATGTTCGGTGATTCGCTCCGTCTGGACGTCGCCGAAGAGGGAATCCGTGTGGCGACAATCGAACCGGGGGCGGTCAGTACAGAACTCCTCGAACACATCCCTGACGAGGAGATCAAGGCAGGAGTACAGGAACACGTCGGATCGATGGAGGCGCTCCAACCCGACGATATCGCGCGGACGATTACGTTCGTCGTGACGCAGCCGGAGCACGTGGACGTCAACGAAGTCTTGATCCGGCCGACGGATCAGTCCAACCGTAGTCACGCTCGTCCAAGGTCGAACACTCTTCCTGGATAGCATCAAGCCGAGGGGGACACGACAGCTAGCCGTGGAAATCACTCGAACTGAGGGATTCCGGATTCCCGCTGAGTGTAGCAATAGTCCACGGGAAGTATCCTGACTGTATTCAGCACACCCCCAGAATACTATCAGCGGCTGAGGGTTTCAACAGAACCAATTAGAAGTGATTCAGGCTCGCCTTCTCGAAGGGTGATTCTCCGGTCGGAATGAGCAGCTCCTGCCGGTCGCCGACTCGCTCGGCCAGCTTCCGTTTCAGGTACTGTCTCGCCGTCGACGGCGTGAAGACGCCCTTGTCGAGCATATCGCCGACGACGTCTTTGAGGGCAGCGAACTGTCCTTGGAGGTGGCCATCGCCGACCGGCTCGCCGTCGTACCAACGCACCGTCGCAAGCGCGCCGTTCCCGACCGTCTCCCCCTGTTCGATTGTCTCCGAGTCGTACTGGAGACCGAACCACAGCGTCCGGTAGGCGGTCACCTCGAACGTCGACGACACCACGAAGAACGCCTCGTGGTGGAGGTAGTCGAGGTGGTCGGCGACGATCTCGTCGAGCGAGAGGCCGGTGGCGCGGGGCTTCGGCTCGAGACCGTCGACGGTCGATCCTCGCCGGCTAGGTAGCCGTCGACGGCATCTGCTTCGAGGCCATCGGCCAGCTCTGCGAGGAGCTGTTTCGCCCACTTGGAGTCGGTGTCGTCGCCACCGAACGGCGACTCAGGCGAGATTCGGTGCTTGAGCTTGAGATTCGCAGCGCCCCAATGAGAGTAATGGAGCGTGTACTGTCCGTCCGTGCGTTCGTACGCAACAAGTGCGCGGTGGCCCATTGAACAATCACCTCGCAGGACGACCCACGACTGGACCGCCCCGCACCCCTCCCGGGGGATGAACAACGCTACTCGTCGATCAGGTCGGGGGAACTGAGGTCCGCGTACAGCACCTCACCGTCGCGGACGACGTACCGTTTCGCCAGCACGGGAAACCGGCACTTGGTAAACCCGGCCGTCTGGATGTCGAATTCTTCGTCCGGCTCGAGATACTCCGCGAGCGACCGGAGGAACTCGTGGGTGACGATGCCCCCGTCGTAGTCGGGAAGCCCGTTCTCACGGGCCTCGTACACCTCGAAGTCGTCGTACCCCCAGATGGTGAGCTCTCCGTCTTCGGTCACCTCCCAGTTGAGCGTCCCGAAGCAGTGGTTCTCACAGAGTTCGCGGACTGCCTGTGGATCCGATACGATCGCGCCAGTCGACGTTGTCGCAGCTTGCAGTGTCGCCATGTCTGGACATCACGGGGTCGCCCCCGCACCCTGTCGGGGGCGATAAACCAACGCGAGAGGTGGCTCCCGAGCGTGGCCGGCGACGCCAATTAGGAGTCTGCGTGGGCGCCGCTCCGGCTCCGTCGCT
>NZ_JPES01000027.1:0-20227 GCF_000730175.1 Haloferax sp. ATB1
CGCTCGCCAAGGGCTTTTCGGGCATCCGGCCCTCGGTGGTCGACCTGCTCGTCTCGATGCTCAACGAGGGCGTCCAGCCGGTCGTCCGCTCCCGCGGGAGCCTCGGTGCGAGCGGCGACCTCGCGCCCCTCGCGCACATGGCGCTCGTCCTCATCGGCGAGGGTGAAGCCCGCGTCGACGGCGAGCGACTGCCGGGCGACGAAGCCCTGCAAGCGGTCGGTTTAGAGCCGGTGACGCTCGCCTCCAAGGAAGGTCTCGCGCTCATCAACGGGACGCAACTCACGGTCGGCCTCGCCGCGCTGTTCGTCGTCGACGCCGAGCGAACCGTCGAGGCGGCCGACGCCGCTGGCGCGCTCGCAACCGAAGTCACGATGGGAACCACGGCGAACTGCGACCCCGCCATCCACGACGTTCGTCCCCATCCCGGCCAGCAGGAGAGCGCGGCCGCGATTCGCCGGCTCACCGCCGGCTCGACCGTTCTCGAATCGCACAAGGACTGCGAGCGCGTGCAGGACGCCTACTCGATTCGCTGTCTCCCGCAGGTCCACGGCGCGGTCAGAGACGCCATCTCGCACCTCCGCGAGGCCGTCGAGGTCGAACTCAACAGCGTCACCGACAACCCGCTTGTCTTCCCGGCGGGCGCGGTGGACGAGCGCGCCCCCGGAACCGACGTGGCCGCCGTCGTCTCCGCCGGCAACTTCCACGGTGAACCGCTGGCGCTCCGCCTCGACTACGCCGCCGGCGCGCTGACCGAACTCGCGGCCATCTCCGAGCGCCGGACCGACCGGATGCTCAACCCGGACGTACAGGAATCGTATCTCCCGCCGTTCCTAACCGAGCGCAGCGGGCTCCGCTCCGGCTACATGATTGCGCAGTACACCGCCGCGGCGCTGCTCAACGAGTGCCGGTCGCTCGGTCGCCCCTCCATCGATTCGACGCCCGTCAGCGGCGGGCAGGAAGACCACGTGAGCATGAGCGGCCAGAGCGCCCTCAACGCCCGCACGGTCGCCGAGAACGTCGCGACCATCGTCGGCGTCGAACTCCTCTGTGGGTCGCAGGCCGCGGAGTTCCTCGGCGACGGCCTCGAACTCGGCACCGGCACGGGAGCCGTCCGCGACGCGATTCGGTCCGTGGTTCCGCCGCTGGACGAGGACCGCCGCCTCGACGGCGAACTGGAGACCGCGGCCGACCTCGTCCGGTTCGGTGCGATTCGAGCGGCTATCGCGGACGCCGGGCTCTCCGACTGAGCGGTTTCGCCGTGTCGTCGGTCGCCGTGTCGTCGGTCGCCGTGTCGTCGGTCGCCGTGTCGTCGGTCGCCGCGGTCGCCGACTCAGAGGTCGCCGTTGATGATGTCGGCGACGCGCTGTCGGTCGAATAGCTGTTCTTCTTCGGGAATCTCGGGATACGGCCCCTCGCTGTACTGGGGCCACGCGCCGAACTGGTCCGGATAGAGCTGTTTGGCGGTCATCTCCAACTGGAACAGATTGAGTATCGGCCCCTGATAGCGGCCGGCCTGCGCGTAGACGCGGTCGTTCCGCACGGCCGAAATCTCGGCACCGACGGGGTCGTCGCGGAGGCCCGCGCGGATGTCGGGCATGCTCGTGTTCGGATGCATCCCGCCGAGCGTGAGAATCACGTCGGGGTCGGCTTCGAGGAGCGTCTCGAAGTCGACGGTCGAGCCGGACTCCACGTCGTCGCCGAACGCGCTGACCGGCTTCAGCGGGCGAGTGTGGGCGGTCAGGAAGCCCGGCGTGCTCAGGTTGTACGCGTAGATCGACTCGAGGTCGCTCGGGCCGAGGAGCACGGCGGTCGGGCGGTCGTCCTCAGCGGGGAGGTCCGCCGCAATCGCCGCGAGCAGTTCTTCGCGGACCGCCGTGAGCGCCTCGTACTTCGCTTCCTCCTGCAGCACCTGCGCGACCTTGGCGAATATCTCCCAGAGGCCGTAGTACTCGTAGGCGTCGGTCCACTCGGTCGGCGGCGCTTGATGCCGCGCGCTGAAGCTGTTGCCGAACCACGGACTGATGTTCTCCTCGATTTCGTCGAGGTCGTCTTGGCTCCAACTGCCGAGCGCGGAGACGCTGGCGGGGTCTGCGAGGTGTACGTCGCTGTCGAGTTCGTAGAGCCGCTCTTTCGACGGCTCCCACGACGAGTACAGCCCGGTCCAGTCGAGTTCGACGCCGGGGAGACGCGGCGTGAACTGGTTCCACAGCGCGTCGTAGTAGTCCGGGGCGTGCATCGAGTTGACGGCGTTGCCGTGGCCGAGCGCGAACGCCATCCCCGCGTGGTGGGTCAGTCGCGTGAAGATGCTCTCGGGGACCGATTCGAACGTCACGTCGCCCATCGGGGCCATCGACACCGTGTACGAGTCGGTCTCGTCCGCCGATTCCGTGGTCGACTCGGTCGCCGTCGATTCGGCCGCGGTGGTCGCCGTCGCGGTCGCACTGGTCGTGGTCGCGTCCGACTCGGACGAACCGGTACAGCCGGCGAGTAGTCCGCCGGCGGCGACCGAACCGCCGTAGGTCAAGAACTTCCTGCGCGTTGGTCCGTCGCTGTCTGCCATTGTATTTTTAGGCCCGCCTAATACATATAGGCGTACCGATTTAGGCCGGCCGAAATTCCGAAACGGATTTATCCGTCTGGGATTGGCTAAAACCATGGACCAAGACCTCGTCGACCAGGCGACGCGCACGCGCAGAGCGTATCTCAAGGGCGGCGGCGCGCTTCTCGCGGGCGGCCTGCTGGCCGGCTGTGCCGGGCAGAACGACGCGGAATCATCGACGGACGCGACCGAAACGGCCGCGACGACGGCGGCCACGACCGAAGCGTCTCCCGAGGCAGAGACGGAGACCGAACAGGCCGGCTACACGGTGTCGATGTCCCCGGCCGGCGACGTGACGTTCGAGTCGGTCCCGGAGGACGTGATGGTGTACAACCTCGTCTACGCCGACGCGGCGGTCGCCTTCGGCCACGGCGACGCGGTGAACTCTCTGGGCTTCGACAGCGACGCCGGCGGCCGGACGCTCGACGCCTACTACGAGCGCCTCGACGGCGTCTCGTTCGACCGGAGCGACCTCGCGCAACTCAACTCGGGGTCCGGGGACGTCAACATCGACAAGGAACTCGTCTACGAACTGGACTCCGACCTCCACCTCGTCGACCCGGCGCTCGTGGCCGGCTTCGACGGCTGGGACCAGTCGGACGTCGAGGAGATTCGCGAGCAGGTCGGCCCGTGGTTCGGCAACGCTTACAGCCGTACGCACGCCCAGCCGCCAGAGCCGTACGCCGCCGACTACCAGTACTACACGCTCTGGGAAATCGTCGAGAAGGTCGGACAGGTGTTCCAGGAGGAAGACCGCTACGCGGCGCTCGAGTCGGTCCACAGCGACCTCCTCGACACGATTCAGTCGGACCTCCCGCCCGAGTCGGAGCGCCCGTCCGTCGGCGTCGTCATCTACATGGACGAGACGTTCTATCCCTCGAAAATCAACGTTCCCGGCTTCGCGACCTCGCACATCCGTCCGCTCGGTGTCACCGACGCCTTCGCGGCCGGCGACGTGACGTTCGAGACCTCTTACGACTTCGAGACGATGCTGGAAATCGACCCCGACGTGTTGCTCCACAGCTACGGTATCGACTCGTACTACGACGTGGCGTCGACTCGCGAAACCCTCGAAGACCACCCCGTCGGGAGCGAACTCAGCGCGGTCCGGAACGACCGCGTCTTCCCCTCGGGCACGCCGGTACAGGGGCCGATTATGAACCTGTTCCAGACGGAGATGACGGCCAAGCAGCTCTACCCCGACCGCTTCGGCGCGTGGCCGGAGTACACCGGCGGTGCCTATCCCGAAATCCCCGAAGACGAGCAACTGTTCGACCGCGAGCGCGTCGCCGACATCGTCAGCGGCAACTGAGAACTGAGCCGACCGGCTTCCCCCGGCCGGTTCTCTCGTCACCCGGCGCTGGCGGGTGGTTCGTCCGCCCCGCTCGGTTCGCTCAGACGCTTACCAGAGCTGGCCCGCCGGCGTCCCGCAGTCGTCGCAGACGATGGCCTCGTTGTCTTTGTAGCTCCCCGTCACGAGGTCGCCGTCGCAGTCGGTGTAGTCGTCTTCGTCGAACGAGTCGAGCAGATGTGCGGATTTAGCCGTCGTTGATGTCTCGGCCCCTTTTACGAATTTCATTTCGAAAGTGGCGCATATCTCGCACTCCGTCTCTCGCGTTTCGCGCCGAGTCGTTCGAGACGTTTTCCGCCATTTTCATCCAATATCTGTCATTCATTCGCTCTGTACTCGTGGAATACAGTCGCTAACGAAGCCGTAGCCGGATTGTCGATCCTTCTAGTTTGGTGGTAACTATGGCTCTTCTAGCTGTTTGTAATCTCAAATGGATACGTCAGCGCTCACTAAACGGTGCACACTCTCAGCCGGAGCCTCTCACTCCCGAGTGAGCAATCCGATGGAGGACGCGAGATGAGCCTCGATGACCACCCTCGCTGGCAGTCGTCGTCTGCCGGTGTCTCTCCGTCCGACGTCACTAAAGGCGTCTACACGTGGGCGGATTTCATGCACGACCACGGATACGGAGATCAGGTCTCCGACCTGTACGTCAACGGTGAGAGTTCGAAGACGGGCTTTTTGAACCGGTTCCGCGCTACCAGTTCGGTCCCCCCGGTGCCGCACGGCGACGACTGGGACCGCGTGGCCTTCGACCCGAGTACCTATCTCGCTTCGACCCCGACGACCTCCCGTCTCGACTCGGGGAGCGGCCGCCGCGGCAGAACAGTACGGTGAGATACTGACCGAGAAGACCGGCCTCTCGCTCTCGTCGCGCAACCGCTACACGTGGGAGCAGTTCAAACGGGAGTACTACTACGACGAAAACGGGCTTCCACCCCGCGAAAGCGATGGTCGAGCCGTCCCGTTCGACCCGAGTGAGTACCTCGGATTCGACCCCGATGAACTCCCGGGAATCGTCGGTGATGCGGGGCTAAACGGAACCGGACTGAAGGCGCTCACGGACCTTCGGACCGTACAGGTCGACCCCGACCTCGACGAAGACGCCTTCTTCTCGTCGCCCGACGGTCGCCCGACGCTGGTCAGTCGCTACGACCTGGAAAAGGCTGTCCCCACTGAGAAGAAACCATTCCTCGTTGAGGTCGACCGCTACTGGGTCAACAAGCCCTACGCCTTCGTTATCGTCTTCCACTCGAAGGTCGAAAATGAGAAGAAGTACTACGTTATCGAGCCGTATCTCAATAAAATCGAGCACAAGGTAACGGAGTTCATCTCGGGCAAACTTCGCACCGCCATCAAATACTCCAGCGAGGAGGTTGCCATCGACGGGTCGCTTGACGACAGGGCCGATACCATCGAACGGTTGACCTACCGAATGCTCAACCGGTACGACCTTGCGACGAAGACGGCCGCGACGTCGACGGTGAGCCGTTTCAAGCGCCTCCTCGCCATCACCGCCGGAGAGACCGCCGGTCCCGTCACGACCGACGGCGTCCCGCTGGACCTGCTTCGGCCCGAACCGGCCGTGCTCGCGGAGAACGCCGACACGCTGACGCCCGCGCAGGTGGCGAAGATCCTCTACTTCCTGAAACGCGACTTCATCGGGTACGGCCGCATCGACGCCATCAAACACGACATCAACGTCGAAGACGTCTCCTGTGACGGCTACAACTCGCCGGTGTTCGTCTACCACGGCAGTTACGAGCAGGTCATCACTAACGTCGAACACGGACAGCGGGAACTGGACAACTTCGTCATCAAACTCGCCCAGCGCTCCGGGAAAGGCATCTCGAAGCGACAACCGCAGGTGGACGCGACGCTCCCCGACGGCTCTCGCGCGCAGTTGACGCTCGGCTGGGAAGTGAGCGGTCACGGGACGAACTACACCATCCGCCAGTTCAAAGACGTCCCGTTTACGCCGGTTGACCTCGTCAACTGGCACACGTTCTCGCTCGACGAGATGGCGTACCTCTGGCTCGCCATCGAATCGAAGCGGTCGCTCATCTTCGCGGGCGGCACGGCGTCGGGGAAGACCACCTCGCTGAATGCCGTCTCGCTGTTTATCCCCTCGAACGCGAAAATTGTCTCCATCGAGGACACGCGCGAGGTCGAACTCCCCCAGCGAAACTGGGTCTCCGCGGTGACGAGACCGTCGTTCACGCAGGACGGACAGGGAGATATCGACGAGTTCGACCTGCTCGAAGCCGCGCTCCGTCAGCGCCCCGACTACATCGTCATGGGCGAGGTTCGCGGCGAGGAAGGCCGGACGCTCTTCCAGGTCATGTCCACGGGGCACACGACGCTGACGACGTTCCACGCGGACTCCGTCGGCGAAGTCCTCAAGCGCTTCACTACGGACCCGATCAACGTTTCGAAGTCGATGTTCACCGCGCTCGACCTCGTGTCCATCCAGACCTCGACGCGGGTTCGCGGACGGAAGGTCCGCCGCACCAAGACGATCACGGAGATCAATCACTACGACCCCGAAAACGACGAAATCAACGTCAAGGACGTCTTCCAGTGGCAGGCGAGTTCCGACGAGTACGTCGCGACCGGGACGTCGAACACGCTGGAGAAACTCATGTTCGACCTCGGATGGGACCACGAACGCCTCGAACTGGAGCTGTTCAAGCGGAAGGTCGTGCTCGCGTATATCATCGCGAACGGCCTCAACGAGTACGCACAGGTCGCCGCCACGGTACAGGCGTTCATCGCGACCCGGACATGGTGCTCGCACTCATCGCCTCCGACCGCCTCGAACAGAGCCTCGAAGACCTCCGCAAGATGGAGAGCGTCAAGATCGACATCCAACCCGAGAAGGAAGCGCTCGTCCCACGTCCCGACCCGACTGAACGCGTCTACGCATACACCCAGCAGATTCTGAATGAGGCCGAGGAAACGCTGTTCCCCGAGTACCGAAACCGCCGCGTCTCCGGCCTCGGCGACGTGTTCGCTGACGCCGTCGCACCCACGGTTATCACCCTGAACCCGCAGCTCGAATCCGATGACGAAGCGGTTCCGGAACTCCCCGGCGCCGATGCCGCGATGGAGGCCTCCGGAGACGACGCGGACGCGGGCGCAGTCGGCGACGGTGGCGTGGATGACGGTGACGAACTGAGTGATCCACTGGGCGACGACTCCGACTCTGACCAGACATCCGAGTCCGGTTCGACGCCTGAATCCGACACGCCCTCCGATTCAGACGCCACGCGCGACGAGGACGGGAGTAAGAGATGAAATACGTCTACGCGACTCTCCTCCTCGAATCGGCCGGGACTGCGGTGACAGCTGAATCGCTCACTGCGGTCCTGGACGCGGTCGGTTCCGACGTCGATACGGCGCGTGTGACCGCGTGCGTCGAGACGTTCGCGGTCGAATCGGAGGCGGACCGATGAGCCTCGAACCCGGTCGCTCCGAGGAGTTCGAGTTCGACGCGCTCGACGCGTTCGGCGATTGGCTCTTACCGCTCACCCGCCGCGTCTTCGACTCCGACAGCGAGTTCGTCACGACGCTCGAGCGGAAACTCGCCGAGTCGCGGATGCCGGACACGGTCGAGTTGTACCTGTCGCGCGGGGTCGCCGTCGGGCTACTCTCCGGGCTCGTGCTCTGGCTCCTCGGGACGGTCGTCGGCTACGTGCTGTTCGCGACGGGTCTCATCCCCGTCGACGCGGTTTCGGCCCCCACGCTGGGAGTGTTCTCGATAGACGAGGCTACCCGTGCCTTCCTGCTTTCGCTCAAGCTTCCGTTCCTCGTGTTCGTCACCGGCCTCGTCTTCGGGTCGCTCGGGTTCACCGCCGCCTTCGGGGTGTTCACGACGATTCCGTACACCCGCTCGTCGGCCCGCAGACGTGAAATCAACCTGCTGCTCCCCGACGTCATTTCGTTCATGTACGCGCTCTCGGTCGGCGGCCTCAACCAACTGGAGATTCTGGAGTCCGTCGCTCGCGCCGACGACACCTACGGCGAGGCGGCGCGGGAGTTCCAGTCCATCGTCTGGGAGACGGCGTACTTCGACACCGACTACCGGTCAGCGATTCGCGAACAGGCGTCCGTGACGCCCAGCGAGGAACTGAGTCAGTTCCTCGTCGACATGCTCTCTATCATCAACAGCGGCGGCGACCTGACGCGCTTTTTCGACGATAAGCGCTCGAAGCACATGCGAACCGCGCGGAACGAACAGGAGATGGCGCTGGACACGCTGGAACTGTTCGGCGAGATGTACATGACGCTCTCGCTGTTCCCGCTGCTCCTCATCATCATCCTCGCGGCGATGAGCCTCCTCGGACAGGTGCAGGACGCCATGCTCTACTTGACCGTCTACGGCCTCCTCCCGCTGCTCGGCGTCATGTTCCTCGTGATGCTAGCGACGGTTCGCCGGGACGACCCGGGTTCCGGATACCTCCGCCCGGAAGACGACTCGTACTACGTGTCCCGCGAGCGCGAGCGACTCTCTGACGTCGGCCTCGTCGAGCGCTTCGTCGGCAAGTACCGCATCTTCGACCGCATCCACGACTACGAGGGAAGCCACGAGGCCGTCGCCATCCTGACGCGCCCGCACCACTTCTTCCGCGACCACCCGCTCTACACGCTGGTCGTCACGGTTCCGGTGGCACTCGTCCTCGTCGGGCTCTCTGTGGCGAGCGGTGGTCCAGCGTCGTGGCACGACGTGCTGGCAACCCCTGTCGAGAGCACGATTTTCTACCTGTACGTCCCGATCTATATCGTCTTCACGCCGTTGGCGGTGTTCCACGAGTGGAACGTCCGGTCGCGTCGCGCCGTCTTGCACAACCTCTCGGACAACCTCCGGAAACTCTCCAGTGCGAACGACACGGGGCTGACGCTCCTCGAATCAATCAAGACTGTCGCGGAGACGACGCCCGGAAAACTCGCCCGCGAGTTCGAGAACATGTACGCGAAAGTCGACTACGGGATGAGCCTCGAAGAGTCGTTACTGGAGTTCAACAACCGGTATCACCTCCCGCGACTCGCCCGCACGCTTAAACTCATCATGAAGGCCCAAGAGGCGTCGAACCACATCTCGTCAGTTCTGTCGGCGGCCGCACAGGCCAGCGAGAACCAAGACGACATCGAACGCGAACAGAAGACCCGAACGCGGATGCAGGTGGTCATCATCGTCATGACCTTCCTCACGCTGCTCGCGGTCATGGCAATCCTGAAGACGCAGTTCATCGACGTGATGAGCAGGCTAACCGCCAACGCGTCGGACGCAACCGGATTCGGATCCGGCGTCAACACGCCACTGCTCTCACTCCTGTTCTTCCACGCGGTGACGCTGCAGGCGATTATCTCCGGCATCATCTGCGGGTATATCCAGGAGGCCGACGTTCGGAGCGGACTCAAATACGTCGTGGTCATGCTTTCGGTCTCGCTCGTCGTGTGGATGGTGGTGGGATAATGACGTTCGGTCCCCGACTCTTCCGGTCCGATGACCGCCGCTCGCGCGACACGCGAGCGCAGACCGCCCTCGACTTCGTGGTCGGCGTCGGGCTGTTCCTGCTCGTCCTCGGTTTCCTCGTGGAGTTCGTCCCCGGAATGCTCGCCCCGTACAGCGACGACGCCGAGCTCCCCGTCGTCGCGGAGCGCGCGGCGACTCGACTGACCGACGCACACCTCGGGAACCCAACGACCCCCGGCGAACTCGACCGGCCCGCGACGCTCGCGTTCTTCGACGCGACTCCGGACCCACCGCTCGACGACCTCGTCGCCGACGGCTACTCGATTAACGTGACCGCCGAAGGCAACGTCACGGGCGACCCGACCGACCCCGAGTTCCGCGCCGTCGGCGACGTTCCGCCCCGAGACGGGTCGGTGGCAATCGTCCGCCGCGTCGTCGCCGTTGAGGGCGAGGACGTCCTGCTCACCGTGAGGGTGTGGCGATGAGGGTCCGCCGATGAACGACCGCGGGCAGGCCTTCACCGTCGAAGGTGTCGCGGCGGCGCTTCTCCTGTTGGGGACGCTCGTGTTCGCCCTGCAAGCGACGGGTATCACCGCGCTCTCGGCGGGGACCGCCGGTGGGGTCGACGAGCGACAACAGTCCGACCTCGCTCGCGGCGTCCTCGTCACCGGGGTCGCCTCCGAGACGCTCGTACCGTCGCTCCTGTACTGGAACGACTCGTACGTCGTACCGATGGAAACGGGACGTACCACGGTACCGGCGACGACGGGTACTACGTCGAGCGACTGCCGACGCGATTCGGCGACTCGCTGGTCCGAACACTCGCGGACGCGGGGTACGCCTACAACGTCAACCTGTACTACGCCGAATCGACCGACGGTCCCGTCGTCTCTCGGACGCTCGTCGAACAGGGGACCCCCAGCGACGACGCCATCCGGGCGGTTCGGACGGTGACACTCTACGACGACGACGTGCTCGTTGACTCAACCGAAACGCCGACTAACACGACGCTCTCTAACGCGACGTCCTTCTACGTCCCGGACGCGTCGGCTGGGCCGGTCTACAACGTCGTGCAGGTGGAGGTGGTCGCATGGCGGCTCTGAATGCGGTTCGAACCGACGACCGAGGACAGCTGCTCCTCGTCGGCGCGTTCATCCTCGCAGTCCTCCTCGTGGCCCTCGCGGTGGTGCTCAACGCCGCGGTCTACACCGAGACGCTCGCCGCCAGTAGCAACGACCGGGCTGACGTGTCCGACACGGTCCAGTACCGCGACGACACCGAACGCGGTCTCTCGGGCCTCGTCGCCGCCGTCAACGACGACGCCTACGCCACCCGGAGCGAGGCCGATACGGCGCTTCGTACCGGTTTCACCGACTGGGACGCCATCTCCGCCCGGGAGCAGGCGGCGACCGGTCGCGCGACCGCCGTCTCCGTCGACGCGGTCTCGATAGCGACGAACGTTTCACAGACGAACGCCAGCCTGTCGTTCGCGAACGCTTCCGGTTCGACGGAGTGGACGCCGGTCCAAAATGCGGCATCCACGTCGAGGTTCAATCTGAATGTGGCCCCTCCCGACCTCGCCGTCCCCACGGATCCGAGTGACCCCGCCGTTCTCGACGCCGAGACGTTCCACGTCGAACTCGTCGAGACCGACACCGGACAGACGTGGCAGGTGTTCGTGTTCCAGTCCCCCTCGGACCCGTCGCAAGTCACCGTCGCAGTCCACGAGCCGGGCGCGACGACCGTCGAACCGTACAACGCATCGTGGGACGGAACGACCCCGGTCGTCGTCGACATCGTCAACGGAACGGTCGGCGATACTGATGCACCGGAACTGCGGTTCCTCGACGAACTCTCGGGACAGTATTCGGTCGCTTACTCGAACGCCGACAGGGCGTCCGGAACGTACACGCTCGTCGTCGATGGCGACGTGTCGACCCCGGCCGACTACTCGACAGCCCCCGCCGCCGGGCCGACGGCGCGGGCCGTCGTCACGCAACTCGACGCGACCCTCCGCTACGAGCTGTCGAATCTCAGCTACGAGACGCCCATCACGGTCGTCGCTGGGGGTTTCGATGGCTGAGTTCGGATTCTTCGGCGGAACCGACCGAGGCGTCTCTTCGACGGTGAACTACATTCAGGTCCTCGGTATCGCCACCCTGCTCATCTCGGGACTCGTCTTCGTCGCGGCCGACATCGTCGTCGACCAGCACGACCGGGCGACGACCGAGGGACTGACCGTCGTCGGGACGCAGCTCGCCGCCGAAATCGAAGCGACCGACGTCCTGGTTCGCTCGACGGATAGTGCGGGGACGGTCGAACGGACCGTCGACCTCCCGACCGTCTCGGGCGGGAGGTATGCCGTCTCGATTACCAACACCGGCGGCTCGACGTACGACCTGACGCTCACGACTTCCGAATCGGGCCACTCCGTCACGGTTCCGTTCGTCTCCGAGACACCGGTCAGCGCCCCGACTCGCGTCGAGGGCGAGACCGTCCGGATTACCTACACTGCCGGTGGTTCTATGGAGGTCCACGATGACTGAGCGGCGGGCTTCGTCGGGGGCGCGACGGACCGACCGGGGCGTGAGCGAGATTCTCTCGTTCGTCCTCGTGTTCGCGCTCGTCATCGGCACGGTCTCGCTCGTCTACGCGCTCGGGTATCCCGCGCTCCTCCACGTTCAGGAGGTCGAACGCGGAACTAACGCCGAGCGCGCCATGACGACGCTCGCGGACACGATGACGGACGTCACGGTTCGCGGTGCGCCGAGTCGGGCCACCGAGGTCAAGCTCTCTGAGGCGAGTCTGTCCTTCGGAGAGCCGGTTACGATAACCGTGAAAAATGACACCGGAGTCGTGCTCAACGAGACCACGTTCCGTCCACTCATCTACGAGGGTCCGACGGGACCCGACTCGCCTACGTCGGTGGCGCGGTCTTCCGCGAACAGCCCGACGGCGGGTTCGTCGTCGTTCGAGACCCGGAACTCGTGGTCTCCGGGTCGGAAACGGTGATTCTGGTGCCGGCGACGATGCCGGCGTCGTCAACCGATACCCTCGCCGGACAGACCGATGTCCTCGTTCGGCTCGAACGCGGAAGCGTCTCGACGGTCACGACTGCGGGCGACGTGACCGTTGAGGTGGCTTCACCCACCTCCGGCGCAGCTACCACCGGTGCGTGGCACGCGTACCTGCAGTCGCTTCCGGGGGCGACGAACTGCCAGCAGACGTCGACGACCGCCTCCTGTACCTTCACTGCGGACCGGTCGTCGGTCTCCGTCGTAGACGTCGCCGTCGAATTAGAGTGATTCTCCTTCTCGACGCTCGAATTTGCGTCGTTCGCCCCTGATTTCGGTTCGTTAGAGCCGTGTTATCGGTCGATACCGGTCGGTAACTGACGACCCCGTCCCAGTGCCGGTTCAGTCGGGAGTGACTAACGAAACGTGCGTCCCGCATACCTCTGGTGAACCCAAAATGTCGCCTACTTCGCTCCCGCGCCCGACCGGACGCGACATGACAACAATCCACACGCCAGTACGGCCCCGGAGGTGTGGCGGATGGTGACCCGACTCCCCACCGGTATCGACGTCCTCGACCAGATGCTCCGTCGGGGGGATTCCCGTCGGAAGCGTCGTCGCATTGGTCGGCGCGCCCGCGAGTCAGTCGGAGCTCTTCCTGTACGAACATGCGGGCCGGAGAGAGACCATCTACCTGACGACCGAACGGTCCGCCGAGTCCATCCGTTCCGTGTTGAACGCTCGCGGGCACGCGGCCACCGACTCAATTGATGTGGTAGAGGTCGAGGCGTCCGACGTCCGGGCGGCCGTCGAGTCCGCCCTCGACTCGATTCCGCCGGAGTCGATGCTCATCGTCGACCCCGCGGATGCGCTCGAACGGCTCGACCACTGGTCGTACGTTTCCCTCCTCAAACGACTGAAATCCCGGATGGTCCAGACCGGCGGCATCGCACTCCTGCACTGTCTCGACGGACTCACTCCCCCCGCAGAACGCGACGCGACGCTTTACCACGCCGACGTGGTCTTTTCCCTCTCGACGCGCATCGACGACGACGAAGTCGAAAACTGGCTCGCCGTCCCGAAGTTCCGGGGCTACCGCGCGCTGAACGATACCATCAGGCTCGACCTTGGCGAACGAATCGTTGTGGACACGAGCAGGAACATCTCATGAGTCCTCCACGCCGTCGGGCGGGTCGTCACCGGTCCAAGAGCCGGTCTCAGAGCCGCGTTCCGTGGCTCTACGCCGTCGTCCGAGATACGACCGCCCAGTCGGAGGGCGTCGCCGTCGTGCTGATGCTCTCGATGGTACTCCTTGGGACGATTACGGTCCTCGTCGTCGGCGGGACCGCCATCGCCGACAGCCGGCAGAACGTTCAGGTGGAGAAGGCGGAACACGCCATGCGGCAACTCGACGCCGGAACGAGTTCCGTCGTCTTCGAGAACGCCGACCGCACCAGCGTCGACCTCGGCGTCGCCGCCGGAGACGGGCAACTCCGGACCAGCGACGACGGGTGGATGCGCGTCGAGCTTCTGGACGCCGACACCGATTACGCCGACCCGGCGACGCGGGTTCTCAACGTCTCGCTCGGGACGGTCGTCTACCAGAACGGTGACACCGAAGTCGCCTACGAAGGCGGTGGAATCTGGCGGTCTGACGACGGTTCGACCACGATGGTCGCTCGTCCCGAGTTCCACTACCGGAACGGAACGCTCACCGTGCCCATCGTGAGCATCACCGAGGCGAACGGGCTCTACGATGAGGTCGAAGTGGTCGAGACGGCCCCCTTCGAACGGTGGTCTCCGAACGCGACTGCCGGCCGTCCGCATAAGCTCTCGAACTCGAAAGTCGTCATCACTGTCCAGAGCGACTACTACGAGGCGTGGGGTCAGTACTTCGAATCCGAGACGAACGGTATCGTGACCTACGACCATGCCCGCGAGACCGTGTCGGTGAAGTTCCTCTCTTTACCGGACTCCATCTCGCTCGCCGACGGTATCATCGCGACGGCCGGGACCGGTGAACTCGCGCTCGCAGGCAACGGCGCGTACACCGATAGCTACAATTCCTCCGTCGGGCCGTACGACGTCTCCAAGGGGTACAACGGTGATGTCTGGGCCGCGGGTAACGTGACGATGGTCGGGTCGTCCGCGGTGAAAGGAGACATTCGATCCGGCGACACCGTTGAACTCTCCGGAACTTCGGACGTGTACGGCGACGTCTACTGGACGGAGGAGTTCGACCCGAAGGGTGCGTCGGTCCTCGGGAACAACGAACAGATTACCGGCGTGGCGACCATCGAACCCATCGATGGATACGTCAGACGGACCGTCGAGAGGTGCGAGCGGCCAACGACAACGACGTGACGACGCTCATTCAGAACAACAAACTGGACTTCGGTGGCAGTGACTCCGGGACCCTGACCAACGGAACCTACTACTTCGAGGACATAACGTTGTACGGCGAAACCCTCACGCTCGATACAACGGACGGTGACATCGTCATTGGCGTCCGCGATTACATCCGCGTCGACCGCAAGGGGAGCAGTGGTGCGACTATCGAGATAATCGGGGACAACACCGTCTACGTGTACGCTGCAAGCGAGCGCGAAGTCACGATTACGCGGAGTGAAAACAACGCGCTCGACCGGGACCGTGACCTGAACCTCTACGTCGCTCCAGACGCGCTTGTGGAGGTTCCGTACGACCGCTCTCCCCAACTTCGAGTCTACGGGACCAGTGACTTCTCGATGGCAATCGCCGCGAATCGCGGAAAACCGGCGGCGTTCTACGGCATCATCTACGCGCCGGCGGGATACCACGGAACCGGTGAGGTATACATCAAGCAAGCGGAGGTCGCAGGCGCGGTGGTGACCGGCTCCATGACGATCGGACAGTACGGTGCGGTTCACTACGACGAAGCGCTTCGGATGGTCGACCTCCCGCGCTCACCGACCGTCTCCCGACTCGAGTATCTCCACGTCGGTCACCACCAGGTGGCGGTTCGACAGGTCTGACGAGGGAGTTACAGTTCGACTGAGAGGGCGTCGCCGACGCCGTCACTACGAACTGATTCGAACTGTGGTTGCGGTCACTACACGGACGCGAAGACGACCGCAGTCGGCCGCCGTTCGGCTTACCAGAGTTGGACGGCCGGCGTCCCGCAGTCGTCGCAGACGATGGCCTCGTTGTCTTTGTAGCTCCCCGTCACGAGGTCGCCGTCGCAGTAGGTGCAGTCTTCTTCGTCGAACGAATCGAGCAGGTACGCGGATTCGGGCATATCCGACGATTCGGCTCCAGTCGTAAGAACATTTCTCCGGTTCGATATATCGGGGTCCGTGACACTCCCGAGAACGGCTCTGTTGAAATCCTTAGTCACTGATAGTTTGTTGAGGCCGTGCTGAATACAGCGCGCGAGTCGGTCAAAGATCGCCTGCAGTAAAGAGTGTCAATCGTCGTCGGCAGTGTATGCTCCACCACGACGCTTGATTCGAGCGACGACCATCCGCTGTTCGGATTGACGGAAGGTCACGGCTAATCGGAACTCACCGATGCGTACCTTCTTGTGCGGACTGTTCTGGAGTGGTTCGCCATAGTCCGGTGGATCTCGCCACGGCGAGTCAGCGATCTCGTCGAGCTTGTTCAGTATCCGTTCTTGCTCAGGAGGAGAAAGGGCTGAAAGGTCGTCCTGTGCTGTTGATGTGAGTTCCCACGTCCAGTCCTCCTCACTCATCGCTGTCCGTTCCGAACTGCTCGCGGGCTTCATCGGCACTCATCGTCCGTCCCTCACGGATGTCCTCCTCTGCTTGGAGGAGCGCGATGAGTTCATCGCGGTCAAACGTCGGGAATTCGGTCGCGTCTCGGAGGGTGTAGCGGATGAATTCACTTCGACTGTTGAACCCACGTCCCTGCCATGTGCTGTCTATTTCGTCGAGAAACGACTGTGTGACTTTGAAATTCACCGTGACAATCTCGTCATCACCGTTTGATCCCGTAGTTGCTTCAGACATACGCTAGTATTACGTACGTCTTACTAAATCAATTTCGGCGGGTTGCTACTTGCTGAACTCACCCTCTGGGTGTTGCACGTCACTTCTGACAGCACTCGGTGAGGTTTATGTGGGCGTGCTGAACTCAGGGTGCGTATGTTGCAGACGGTTCTCCCTAATTCACAGAAAAACTAACAAGATTGGTTTTGATGAACTGCCATGGCACGATTTGGGTCTCGTCGTGAAGTCCTCCAATTGGCTGGCTCAGGGATTGTATTCCTAAGTGGCTGTAGTACTCTCAGTCCACAGCAGTCAGCCAGACAAACGGTTACTCCTGCCCCACCGGCGTCAGCAGAAGAAATCGCGGAGTCTGACTGTCCTCCATACGGGGGCCAAAACAACAGTATCTGTTCGCACACGGTTGAGACCGATTCTGCCTCGGTGTATCTATTGCCCTCACAGACAGTTGGTAAATCTCCTGAGTCGCTTACGCTGACCTTCTATAACAACTCTGAGACAGAACTAACATTCAATCCGTTCTCGTGGACAATACGATTCAAAAATCCGTCCGGATGGACTGAGATTGAACAGAAATCTTCCGGCAGCGGAAAAGTATCAGTCGCGCCTGGAGATACGGTGGCGTGGTCGTTTGAAGAGGTCGTGGGCTACATCAACGAAGCGGAGGCCATCGGTTCAGGTACGTACACTGCAGAGATTAACGTTCCCGGCCCAAGTACTGATGACTGGATAACCTGTCTCGCTCTGTTTAGTATTCAGTGAGCCGCCCAGACTTACCAGTGTCTCGATGGTCTCAGTAATGACTGATACACCCTCTGTCTGTGTCACGCGGATTCTGTCAACGTCTAAGGATTTCAACAGAGCCACGAGAACTATTCAGTTCGAGCCGGCGTTTCGCCGGCAACAGACGCGGCTCACGATGCGGGACCGCAAAACGGTGGATTCCGGGGGAATTGTGGTGGGATGCCCGGTGTGGTGGTGCTGATGGTGATGGATTGTCCGGGCGCAGGAAGCTCCCCGGAGGAGCGTGGGAACGTGTCGAGGGAACGGCGAGTCGGACTTAGTAGCCCAGTTGCTCGCGGATGAGGACGACGGTGGTGCGGCCCTCCTCGACTTCCTGCCGGAAGATGAGCTGCTTCGCAATCATCGACTCGACGCCGTAGGCTTCCTTCGCGCGCTCGTTTTCGAGGGGGTACGCGACGGATTCGAGGCGGTCGAGCGCGTCGTCGAGCGTCGGGACGATTTTGTTGACGCCGCTGACGATGACGACGTTGCTGGCGGCGAAGGGGTACGCGCCGATACGGCTCCCGGAGAGGTCCGCGGCGACGAGGTCGCCCGTCTGCGAGATGGCGTTGATGCCGCCGAGGAAGTAGTCGGCGGTCTGGGAGTCGCGGCGGGCGGCCTGTCGCTCCGCGTCGTCGTCGATGCTCCAAATCTGGTCCGGCAGGCTCTCCCAGTCGTGGTCGCCCTCGCTGAGGTAGTCGTCGAACCCGATCTCTTCGAGGGTGGTCGAGTGGCCGTTCATCACGGAGACGCCGGCGGGGATGTGCGACCGCAGGGTTTCGAGCGCCTCGTCGGCCGTGTCGACGACGACGACGTCGAACCCGCTCGCTTCGAGGTTCTCGACGGCCACTTCGACGGCCTCGTCCTCGGGGAGTCGGTCGAGGTCGGCGTCGATGTCGGCGTCGTCTGCGTAGTCGGATTTCTGTTGAGACATGTGTGAGTGTGGTGGTGGAGTTCGGTGGGTGCTCCGACGAACGTGTGTAGCGCCTGTCGGGTGTTAAACGCTCGCTGACGGCGGTGTCAGGTGGTTACGGGCGTGTTACCGGCCGGGACTGGCGGCGGTGGCTGTCGTCGGCACTGGTGTGGCCGTCACCGCCGTCGTCGTCGCGCTTTTCGATGGGCCGAGAACCCATACGTATCAGAATCCATCCCTATCGACTTCTGCGGCTCCTATCCCGGAGAGTGTTGCCGCAGCGTTTGTGACTAGCGTACCACGGTATGTTAGACACATACTTATAATATATCCGATAGTTTAATCCGTCGGGTGGCACTCCGACGATGTATGGGTCTTCGAGATTTTCACCCGGCCGTCATCGCGACGGCGGTCGCGACGTTCGTCTCCTTTCTCGGCATCGGCGTCGTCGATCCGATTCTTCCGAGTATCGCCCGCGAACTGGGTGCCTCGCACTTCATGGTCGAACTCCTGTTTACGAGCTACCTGCTCGTGATGGGCCTCGCGAACCTGATTGCGGGCGCGCTCGCCACGCGAATCGGGAGCAAACGGACGCTTCTCCTCGGCCTCGCTACTGTCGCCGTCTTCGCGGGGGCGTGCGCGCTCGTCTCGACTGTCGAGTCGCTCGCGGTGCTCCGCGGCTTCTGGGGGCTGGGGAACGCACTTTTCACCACGACCGCGCTCGCCATCATCGTCGGCGTGGCCGCCAACACCAGAGGGGCGATTACGCTCTACGAGGCCGCCCTCGGCTTCGGTATCGCCTGCGGTCCGCTCCTCGGCGGCGTGCTCGGCGCGCAGTCGTGGCGGATGCCCTTCGCGGGCGCGAGCGCCTGATGGTCGTCGCCTTCGCGTTCGTCGTCTTCACGGTCGAAGAACCGGAGTCGGAGCACAGACAGGGACTCCGTGACGTGGTCGGAACGTTCCGCCACCCGGGCGTGCTCACGAACGCGGCCGTCGGACTGCTCTACACCTTCGGCTTCTTCACGCTTCTCGCGTACACGCCGCTCGTCCTCGGCCTCGGCGCGTTCCGAATCGGCCTCGTGTTCTTCGGCTGGGGCCTCCTGGTCGTCGTCGGCTCCGCCGTCCTCTCGTCGCGCCTGAACGGGCTGTTCGGGACGCCCGAAGTCACCGTCGGCGCGCTCGTCGCTTTCGCCGCGACGCTGTGTCTGATGTGGCTCTCGGCCGGCGACACCGCCGCGCTCGCCGCGCTTGTCGTCATCGGCGGACTCTTCTGCGGCGTCCTGAACGCGAACCTGACCACGCTGGCGATGGGCATCTCCTCGCACGGGCGGTCGGTCGCCTCGGGCGCGTTCAACAGCCTCCGCTTTATCGGCGGCGCGTTCGCGCCCATCACGGCGGGCTACCTCGGTCAACACTACGGCGCGACGGTCCCGTTCCTGCTCGGCGCGTTCACCGTCGTCGTCGGGGCCGTCGTCCTCGTGGGTCGGTTCGGGCGGTTCAGGCTCGCCGACTCCGGGTCGGCCGCCGGCCACTAACCGAGGCGCGGACGCACGACACGCGCCGTTTCGGCGATTCGCTTACTCCAGTCCGAGCGCGTCGCAGAGCGTCGCCACGTCGAGGTTGTCGGCGACGAGCGCGGCGGCGTCCCGGTCGAGTTCGCCGTGCAGTCGGAACAGCGCGGAACGGCCGACGCGGTCCGCGCCGCGGCCCCTCATCTCGACCCCGACGAACCGTTCGTCGTCCTCAACGGCGACGCGCTGTACGACGTGCCGTCGCTTTCGACGCTGTACGAGGGGACGCCCGCGGTCGGGTCGTTCCGCGTCGACGACCCGAGTTCCTACGGCGTCCTCGACACCGACGACGAGGGCTTCGTCACCGGCGTCGTCGAGAAGCCCGCGGACCCGCCGTCGGACCTCGTTAACGCCGGTGCGTACGTCTTCCCGGCCGAAGCCCACGGCTGGCTCGACGTGGACGAGAGCGACCGCGGCGAACTCGAACTGACCGACGTGCTCGCGGCGACCTGCGAGGCCTACGACGTGCGCGGCGTCGCGTTCGACCGCTGGCTCGACGTGGGTCGCCCGTGGGAA
>NZ_JPES01000028.1:0-22018 GCF_000730175.1 Haloferax sp. ATB1
GAAGGCGACAGCCCGGTGAGACCGCTCGCGCTCGGCGGCCCACTCGATGGGCGGGGCGAACGGGACGGGTCTCAGCGACGCTCTGCGCTCAGTCGCTCGCGCGCCCCTCGAACCGCGAGGGCGGGAGGTAGCTCACGTCCCTCCCGGAGTCGGCCTCGAACTCCGGGGGGTCGGGGAGCACACAGCGGTCGGCGCGCCGGTTGACGTGTTCGTACTCGCCCGGCGCGTTCGCCAGCGGGTGCGCGGGGTTCTCGCGGCTGTCGATTCGCGCGGCGCGTAGCTCGCCGAACCCGGCGATGCGGGCCTGAATCCCCCGCCAGTGGTGTTCGCTTCCGGCGGGAACGACGATTCGCTTCGGCGACTTCCAGTCGGGGTGGTCGCCGGCGAGGACGGCGTTGTTGACGTTCGCGGCGAGGTCGTCGTGGTCGACGAGGACGCCGACGCGAGCGCCCGGCGGCGCGCGGTGGGCGAGCACGTCAAGTCCGAGGTGCAGTGCGCGATACTCCGAGACGTTGTTGTCCGGCGGCACGTCCGGGAGTGCGATACGGGCGACTCGCTCGCCGTCGCGGGTCTCTATCACCGCACCGAGTCCCCCGCCGTTCGGGCGGTACGACCCGTCCGTCGCGACGTAGAAGTGTCGTTGATGCGTTCGCGGCGGGTGTGCGATGTGGGGCGTCGGCGACTCGTCGAACAAGTCCCGAAGTGTGGGACGGCCGGTCACGGCCATACGAATGATTCCGCGATGGGCAGTAATAAACGTACCCCGTGTTTGGGGGGATGACGCATCCGCGTGTTCAGCGGCGATGCCCCGGGAGCATAACTGCGCACAATATATTGTCAGAACGCTATGCAGGGGCCGAATCTCAGGCAATGGATATAAGAACGACCGACTCAATCTACCTTCGATGGCTGATACCAATTCTCACATTAGTCGACGGTCGTACATTAAGTTGGCTGGCGGCGCGGCGGCGTCGGCGGCGCTCGCGGGCTGTTCCGGTGGCGGCGGCGAGGAGACTGAGACCACCGAAACGACGACGACCGGCGGCGAGGAGACCGAGACCACCGAAACGACGACGACCGAGGACAGCGGCTCGTTCGACGTGACTATCACGCAGGGGCAGATGCCCTCCGGCCTCGACCCCCACGACCACCGCGAGACGACGACCGACATCGTCGTCCTCCACGCGTACGAGGGCGTTCTGACCCGCGACGCGGCGGGGTCGATTCAGACCGCGCTCGCGACGAACTACGAGCGTATCGACGGGGAGAACGCGGTGCGCTTCGAACTCCGCGAGGGCGTCACGTTCCACAACGGCGACGAACTCACCCCCGAAGACGTCGCGTACAGCATCAACCGCGTCGTCGACGAGGAAGTCGGCTTCGCCAGCCCGCAGAGCGACCAACTCGCCGGCGTCGCCGGCGCGGAGGTCATCGAGGGCGAGAACGCCGTCAAGGTCAACAACTCCTCGCTCAACCCCATCGTGTTCTCCGAGTTCGCGACCTACCTCGACGTGATGCAGCAGTCGTGGGTCGAGGACAACGACAAGGCGTACATCGGCCAGAACATGAACGGCACCGGGCCGTTCCAACTCGACTCGTACACTGAAGACGAGGAGGTCGTCCTCACGGCGTACGAGGACTACTGGCAGGACACCGCGGCGGTCGACACCCTCACCTTCCGCGCGGCGTCCGAGGCCAGCACGCGCGTCAACCAACTCCTGCAGGGCGAGACCGACCTCATCGTCAACGTCCCGCCGCAGGAAGTCCAGCGCGTCACCAACTCCGACAACGCTCGCGTCGCTGCGGCCCCGTCGACCCGCATCATCTACAACGCGATGCGCTACGACGTCGAACCGTTCGACTCGATGGAGTTCCGGCAGGCGATGAACTACGCCATCGACCTCGAAAGCATCGTCCAGAACGTCCTCGGCGGCTTCGGCGCGCAGACGAGTCAGCCGACGCTCCCCGAGTTCGTCGGCCACAACGCCGACCTCGACCCGTACCCGCACGACCCGGACCAAGCCGAGCAGTTGGTCGAAGACTCCGGCTACGCCGGCGCGGAAATCGAACTTCACACGCCGGTCGGGCGCTACCTGAAAGACCTCGAAATCGCGCAGGCGGTCGCGGGCTACATCGACGAGCTACCGAACGTCACGGCAACGGTCCGCCAGCGCGACTTCGGGTCGCTCGTCGACGAACTGCTCGCGGGCAGCATCGAGGCCCGCCCGCCGTGGTTCCTCATCGGCTGGGGCGAGGCGACGTTCGACGGCGGTCTCGTCATGGAGGCGCTTCTCGCTTCCGAGGGGACGCTCACGACGTGGCAAAACGAGGAGTTCGACGCGCTGCTCGAACAGGCCGGCAACCAGTCCGGCGAGGAGCGCGAGGCGACCCTCCAGGAGGCGAACGCGATGGCCCACGAGCAGTGCCCGTGGATATTCCTGAACCAGCAGTACAGCGTCTACGGCGTCAGCAACGCCATCGCGTGGGAGGCCCGCTCCGACGAGCGCATCGACGCGTACGCGATGAGCCAGCAGTAGTCGATGTCGCTGTCGAGGTTCCTCATCAAGCGCTCGCTCCAGGGGCTGTTCGTCATCTGGGGGGTCATCACGGTCGTCTTCGGCCTCCGGTTCATCTCGCCGGGGGACCCGGCGAACGTGCTGTTGCCCCCCGACGTCGACCCCGAGGTCAGAGCGCAGGTCATCGCCGAACTCGGGCTGAACGAGCCCCTGTACGTCCAGTACTGGGAGTTCGTCTCCGGTATCCCGTTCGGCGACCTCGGCCTGTCGCTCGTGACCCGGACGCCGGTGTCGGCGCGCGTCGTGGCGAAGCTCCCGGCGACGCTCGAACTCGCCGTCGCGGCGACCGTCGTCGCCGTCGTCATCGCCATCCCGCTCGGCGTCCTGTCGGCCACGCGGCGGCACGAGCCCGCGGACTACGGCGCGACGGTGTTCTCGCTGGTCGGCATCAGCACGCCCAACTTCTGGCTGGGGGTGATGCTCATCCTCGTGCTCGCGGTCCAGTTGAACCTGTTCCCGACGAGCCAGCGTCCCATCGGCCTCGACGGCATCGCGCTGCTTCTCGTCGGCGGCGACCCGGGCGCGGCGATACGCGGCTTCGGGACGTGGCTGTGGCACATCACGCTCCCCGCCGTCACGCTCGGTACGTACTTCACCGCACTCATCACGCGGCTCACCCGCAGCGGGATGCTCGACCAACTCGGACAGACCTACGTCCGCGCGTCGCGGGCGAAGGGGCTCCCCGAGACGTTGGTCCGCTACAAGCACGCGCTTCGGAACACGCTCATCCCGGTCATCACCGTCATCGGTCTCCAACTCGGCACCCTCATCGGCGGGGCCGTCATCACGGAGGCCGTCTTCGCGTGGCCGGGGCTCGGGACGCTCATCATCAACAGCATCAACGCCCGCGACTGGCCGGTCTTACAGGGCTCGCTCATCGTCGTCGCGGTCGGGTTCGTCCTCGTGAACATCCTCGTTGACGCCCTGTACGCCTACGTCAACCCGCAGGTGGCCTACGATTAACGCTCTATGATATCGGAACGCACACGCAGAAACCTTCGCCGAGAGCTCAGACGGAGTCTCCTCGCGAAGCTCGGCATCGTCGTCGTCGTCCTCGTGGTGGCGATGGCCATCTTTGCCCCGTTTATCTCGCCGTATAGCCCGTCCCAACAGAACCTCGACAACGCCCGTCAACCGCCGCTCGGCTTCAGCACGACGGAGACCCGGGAGGTGACACAGATGGAAGACGGGAGCGTCGTCATCGAGGACGGACAGGTCGTCACCGAGACGCAGACCGTCTACACGAACGCGACGGTCGCACACCCGCTCGGCACCGACGGCAACGGGCGGGACATCCTCTCCCGCGTCATCTACGGCGCGAGAACGTCCATCCTCGTCGGCCTGTTCGGCACGTCGCTCGCGGCGCTCATCGGCGTCCTCGTCGGGCTGTCGGCGGGGTTCTACCGCGGGCGCGTGGACGACGTCCTGATGCGGAGCGCGGACATCATGCTCGCGTTCCCGTCGCTCGTCCTCGCAATCGCCCTCGTGGGCGTCTGGGGACAGGCCCAAGCGCCGATTCCCGACCCGTTCGTCGCCACCGGACTCGCCCCGGCGTTCCGCTCGGCGGTCGGGTTACCGACGGGCATGCCGGGGACGGTCGTCCTCCCGGGGACGGTCATCGTCGTCGTCGCGCTCGTCAACTGGGTGTGGTTCGCCCGCGTCGCCCGCGGCGAGGCGCTCTCCATCCGCGAAGAGGAGTACGTGAAGGCCGCGAAGGCCCTCGGCGCGAGCGACGGGCGGACGATGCTCAGACACGTCCTCCCCAACGCCATCACGCCCATCCTCGTGTTGGCGACGATTCAGGTGGCTGCCATCATCCTGCTCGAATCGGCGCTGTCGTTCCTCGGCTTCTCCGGGGCCGACGTGTCGTGGGGCTTCGACATCGCTCTCGGCCGGCAGTACCAGTCCACCGCGTGGTGGATTTCGACGATGCCCGGCCTCGCTATCGTCGTGACGGTCATCGGGCTAAACCTCGTCGGCGACTGGCTCAGAGACGCGCTCGACCCCGGCATCGAAGGGGAGGGGGGCGTCTGAGATGGCCGACACGATTCTCAGCGTCCGCGACCTCTCCACCCGGTTTTTCACCGAGGAGGGGCAGGTCAACGCGGTCGAAAGCGTCTCGTTCGACGTCGAAGACGGCGAGATATTCGGCATCGTCGGCGAGTCCGGTTCCGGCAAGTCGGTGACCGCGCTGTCGGTCATCGACCTCATCGAGTCGCCCGGCCGCGTGACGCAAGGCGAGATATGGTACCGCAACGCCGACCTCGCCGAGGAGTTCCGCGGATCGAAACCCGAGGCCGTCGACGGCGACCTCGTGGATATCCGCCGACTCCCGAAGGGCGTCCGCAGGTCGCTTCGCGGCCCGTCGTTCAGCATGGTGTTTCAGGATCCGATGAGCAGTTTCAACCCCTCGATAACCGTCGGCGAGCAGATAGCCGAGGCGGTCGAGGTCCAACGGCGCGCCCGGTCGAACCCGCGAAGCACGCGCTCGCGCACGCAGGGCTACGGTCTCGGCTCGCTCCTCGTGGACTCGCTTCTCCCCTCGAAGAGCTACGTCGACGACGAGAGCATGGACCGCGCGGTCGAACTGCTCGACCAAGTCGGCATCCCCGACCCCGAAGACCGCGCCGACGAGTACCCCCACCAGTTCTCCGGGGGGATGCTCCAGCGCGCGATGATTGCGCAGGCGCTCGCCGGCGAACCCGACATCCTCATCGCCGACGAACCGACGACGGCGCTCGACGTGACCATCCAGGCCCAGATTCTCAACCTCCTGCGCGACCTGCAGGAACAGGAGGGGATGAGCATCCTGATGATAACCCACGACCTGGGCGTCATCGCCCGGATGTGCGACCGCGTCGGCGTCATGTACGCCGGCGAAGTCGTCGAGCGCGGCCCGCTCGCCGACATCTTCGAGAATCCCGTCCACCCGTACACGCAGGGGCTGTTGGGGTCGATTCCGGACGTGGACGACCCCTCGGGTCGCCTCGAACCCATCTCGGGCAACGTCCCGAGCCTGCTCGACTCGGAGATGCCCGACGCGTGTTACTTCGCCGACCGGTGTCCCAAAGCCATGACCGACTGTCTGACCCGCATCCCCGAGTACGAACTGGACGGCCGACACAGCGTCCGGTGCGTCCTCGCCGAACAGGAGTACGACCCCGCCGACGCCGTCGAATCGGCCGAGGCGGCCGAGGCGGCCGACCAGGAGGTTAGCGCCGATGACTGAACCCCTCCTCGCGGTTCGGGACCTCCAGAAGTACTACTTCGAGCAGGACTCGTTCGTCGACAGCCTCCTCGGGCGCGACCCGACGAGCGTCAAGGCCGTCGACGGCATCTCCTTCGAGGTCGAACGCGGCGAGACGCTCGGCCTCGTCGGCGAGTCCGGCTGTGGGAAGTCCACGACTGGGGAAACCTTGCTCCGACTGCGCGAGGCGACCGACGGCGCGGTCACCTTCGACGGGACGAACGTCTTCGAGATGGACGACGACGAACTCAAGGCGTTCCGCAGGGACGCCCAAATCGTCTTCCAAGACCCGTTTTCGAGCCTCGACCCGCGGATGACCGTCGGCGAAATCGTCGCCGAACCGCTGAAGATTCACGGGATTCCGGAGACCACCGAGACCGAGTCGAAACGCGAGTGGCGGCGCGACAAGGTCGCCGACCTGTTAGAGCGGGTCGGCCTCTCTGCGAACCACCTCGACCGCTATCCCCACGAGTTCTCTGGCGGCCAGCGCCAGCGCGTCGGCATCGCTCGCGCGCTCGCGCTCGAACCGGACTTCATCGTCCTCGACGAGCCGGTGTCGGCGCTGGACGTGTCCGTGCAGGCGCAGGTGCTGAACCTGCTCGACGACCTCCAAGAGGAGTTCGGGCTGACGTACCTGTTTATCGCCCACGACCTCTCGGTCGTCCGCCACATCTGCGACCGCGTCGCCGTGATGTACCTCGGGAACGTGGTCGAACTCGGCCCGACCGACGAGCTGTTCGAGTCGCCGAAACACCCCTACACGAAGGCGCTGTTGGAGAGCGTTCCCCGACCGTCCACGGCCGAACACGGCCGCCGGGTCGAGGCGCTCTCGGGCGACGTGCCGTCGCCGCGAAACCCGCCGTCGGGCTGTCGCTTCCGGACGCGGTGCCCGCAGGTCATCCCTCCGGACGACCTCGACATCGAACAGGAGACCTACCGCGCCGTGATGGACCTCCGGGACGCGCTGGCGGTCGGCGACGTGAACCCCGACCACATCTGGGACGCCGCCGACCCCGACCGGGCGGACACGGAAGCATTCATCAAGGAGGCCCGCGACCGCCACGTCGACGCCGAACTCCGCGGCGAGGTCGCAGGCGTCGTCGATACGGCGCTCGGTCACCTCGCCGAGGGCGAGGCCGACAGCGCCAGCGAGACGCTTCGGGAATGCTTCGAGAGCCCCTGTGAGACGCGTCGCCCCGCCGTCGGCGACGCGCCGCACCCCGCGGCGTGTCACCTCTACGAGGGCTCCGACGAGGTGACCGTTATCGAGACGAACGCCGGCGCAACCGCTGAGGCCGACGACTGAGACTCGACGGGTAACCGACCGGTGTGCCGCGCTGGGCGGTTCTCGTCCCGCAGCACCGGCGAAACCACCCCGTAACGAAACGTTCAGGCTCCCACCGGGCGCACCATCGCTGTGACACGGTACCGAAACCTTGGGCTGTTCGTCGTCCTCGCCGCCGTCTGGGGGTCCGCGTTCATGGCTATCAAAGCCGGACTCGAGTTCTTTCCGCCGGTGCTTTTCGCTGCCCTCCGGTACGACGTGGCTGGCGTCGTGATGCTCGCCTACGCGCTGTACGCCACCGACTCGCCGATCCCGCGTGGCAAGGCCGAGTGGACGGAAATCGCCATCGGGGCGGTCTTCCTCATCGCCGCCTACCACGCGCTCTTGTTCATCGGCGAGACCGACCCGGGGGTGACGAGCGCTGCCGCCGCGGTCATCGTGAGTCTCAGCCCGGTGCTCACCACTGGATTCGCGCGGCTCTTGCTCCCGAGCGAGCGACTCACCGCGCTCGGCGTCGTCGGTCTCCTCCTCGGCCTCGTCGGCGTCGCGGTGCTCTCGGGGCTCGACCCGAGCAACCTCCTCGCCGGCGGCACGGTCGCGAAGCTTCTCATCTTCGGCGCGGCCGCCGCCTTCGCTCTCGGGTCGGTGCTGACCCGCCGGGTCGACTCGGAGATGCCCATCGAGACGATGGAGGCGTGGTCGATGCTCCTCGGGGCGGGACTGATGCACGTCGCGTCCGTCGCGCTCGGCGAGCAGTTCGGCGCGGTCGACCTCAACGTCCAGTCCGTCGCCGCGCTCGGGTATCTCTCGCTCGCGGCGAGCGCGCTCGGCTTCCTCATCTACTTCGACCTGCTCGACCGCCTCGGTCCCATCGAAATCAACCTCGTCTCGTACGTCGCGCCCGTCTTCGCGGCGCTTTCGGGGTGGGCGTTCCTGAGCGAAGTTCCGACCCCGTCGACGGTCGGCGGGTTCGCGCTCATCTTCCTCGGGTTCGTCCTCCTGAAGCGCGGAGCGATTCGGCGCGAACTGCGCTATCGATTCGGCGACGGCGTCCGCGCGACCGACTGAAAAGGCGCGGCTACGCGTCCGCCCGCTCGACCGAGTCCACTTCGCCGACCATCCTCCACCCGTTTTCACCGGGGAGCTGTCGGCCGACGACGACAGCGTCGTTGTCCTCAGTCGTCGCAAACCGGTAGATTGCGTCGTCGCCGTCGCGCCGGCCCTCGGCCTGAAACTCCGTCTGGAAGAACTCCGCGCTCTCCAGCGTGAACGTGCCGTCTATCTCCTCGCCGACGGTGAGCTGCATGGCGTTCGGATGGATGTTGTACATGCGCTTTGCGACGCGATTGAGCTCTGGCATCGCATCGATAGTCGCGCTCGCGAGCTAAATCCCTGCTCACTGCGGGACGATACCGGTCGAAGCGTCGCCCACCCGGCGGACCGGGTGGCGGGTCACCGAGCGCACCGAGGTCCGAGTCCGTTCGGGCGAACCCCGTGGAAATTCAGGATTCTGCGACTATCCAAGAACGCCTGACTGTTGTACGAATAAAAGAATTAGAGGCAGTTATGAAGTGTTAGAGGGCCTCTCGTCGGCCTATGAAGTTTCACATTTATCGAATAGTCACCAGTAAACGAGTATGAAACGAATGGAATTCTCGCACGTAATTATGACCCCTCCACTCCATGATGTAGTCGTAGGTGCCCCCCAACCAATGTCGAACTCCCCATCCACGGTCCCCCGCGAACGCCTCTCCCAACTCCGCGATGTCGTAACGGAAGAACAACCGCTCCGCCTCGGCTTCGAACTCGTCGCCGCACCGCTCCGGTTCGTCGGCTTCTGGGCCGCGGTCGCCCTCCCGTTCCTGTACGTGCCTCTGCTCTTCGGCGGCCTCGAAGCGGGCGAGTTCACCGTCTTCGGAGCGCTTCTCGCGCTCAACGCGCTCGCGCTCGTGCTCGGGCACAACTACGCCCGGTCGTAGTCACCCGGTCGAACCGACACGCCAGTTCTAGTCGGGCGTCGAACCAAACCGGCGTTCTCCCTCCACTTCCACGCCCTCCGTTTCTCGACTCCGCGAGTGCTCGTCGCGCGTCCCATCACGATTCTCGCTCCTCAGACGCTTTCTGCGCCGACCAGTCACGGCCTCACGTTTCTCATCTTCGACCATCGGGAATCGAGTGGCTTTACCCCGGTCCGGTCTTCGGGTTCGGTATGTCGCTCGCGATGGTCCCACTAGGACGGACCGGTACGACGGTCTCCGAACTCGCGTTCGGGACGTGGCGGTTCGGTCGACAGACCGACGACGGCGAGGTCGAGGTCGGCCGCGACCGCGCCCACGAGTTGCTCGACGCTTACGCCGCCGCCGGCGGGAACTTCATCGACACCGCCGATATGTACGGCGACGGCGCGAGCGAGACGTACATCGGCGAATGGCTCGAAACGCGCGACCGCGAGGACTTCGTCATCGCGTCCAAGATCTTCTGGCCCACGCGGGAAGACGCCAACGGCCGCGGACTCAACCGGAAACACCTCCGCCGGCAGATGGACCGCATCCTCGACCGACTCGGCACCGACTACGTCGACCTGCTGTACATCCACCGGTGGGACGACGAGACGCCGGTCGAGGAGTTCATGCGGACGCTCGATGGGTTCGTCCGCGACGGAAAGGTGAACTACCTCGGCACCTCGACGCTCGAACCCAACGCTTGGAAGGTCGTCAAAGCGAACGAACTCGCCGACAAGCGCGGCTACGAACCGTTCACGGTCGCCCAGCCGCGGTACAACGCCGTTAACCGCGAGATAGAGGGGAACTACCTCGACATGTGCGCCGACTACGACATCGGCGTCGTGCCATGGTCGCCACTGGCCGGCGGCTTTCTCACGGGCAAGTACGCCCGCGACGAGCGCCCGCCCGCGGACTCCCGCGCGGCGAACGACCAGCGGTTCGCCGACTCCTACCTCACGCCGTCGAACTTCGACGCGCTCGACGTGGTCGAGGAGGTCGCCGAGGCGGTCGGCGCGTCGCCCGCACAGGTCAGCCTCGCGTGGCTCATGCACCACCCACAGGTCACCGCGCCGATTATCGGGGCACGAACCGTCGACCAGCTCGGCGAGAACGTCGTGGCCGCGGACATCGAACTCACAAGCGAGCAGTTCAAACGCATCTCGACCGCCAAGCGTCACCTGTCCGCGTAACGAGTTCGAAGGCACCTTCGAACCGTCAGGTGTAGGTGTCGCCGGCGGGTATCGTCGCGTATGACTGCCGACGCGTTCGACGCCGACGCCTACGTCTCCGAACTCCGGGCGAAGCGCGAGGAGAAAGACGACTTCTTCGGGTCGCATCCCCAGTCGCCGATTCTGCCGGAAGAACGGGACGACTTCGACGGCCTCGACTACTTCGACCCCGACCCCGACTACCGGGTGACCGCGTCAGTCGAGACGCACGACGACCCCGAACCGGTGACGATGGACACCTCGACCGACGGCGAGGTCCGGTATCTCCGCGTCGCCACGTTCCACTTCGAACTCCGCGACGCCGAACTCACCCTCGGCGCGTATCGCCAGGAACACGACGACTCGCCGACGCTGTTCGTCCCCTTCCGCGACAAGACGACCGGACAGCAGACCTACAACGGCGGTCGGTACATGGAACTCACGCCCGATGCGCCCCTCGACGAGTTGGACGAAGTCGTCGTGGACTTCAATCTCGCGTACAACCCGTTTTGCGCGTTCACCGACACGTTCGAGTGTCCGCTTCCCCCCGAGGAGAACTGGCTCGACGTAGTCGTCCCCGCCGGGGAGCGAGACTACGAGTAACCGGCGAAGCAAAAGCGCAAGTTCCATATCGGACGCTTCCGGAGAGACCGACATGGGACTGCTCAGTTCGAAGAAAGCCGTCATCGGGATGGCGCTGATGATCGTCGGGACGCTCGCGATGCTGCCGGGAATGCTGCCGAACGCCGCACAGGTAATGTCCTACGCGCTCGCCGTCGGTGCCGGCGCGCTCACGCTCGGGACGTGGCTGGTCGGCACGTCCGAGGGCGGCCGTCCGGTCTGACTCCGGCACTCGACCGTCGTACTGACTAAAACCGTCTTTTCTCGCCGGAGTTCGTTGCGTTTATCCCGATAGCGACGGCGACGGGTCCCGTAGCACTCGCGCGAGTTGCCACTCTGCGTGGTCAGCGGTCCGAAGAAAACGATGCCGCGAAGGTTGTGGCCTGTTTAGGCGTCGGGGCCGGACCACTTCTGGAGCGTGGCGGAGTTACTGCCACTCTCGGAGGTCCAGACGATGCGGAACGTTGCGCTGTTGAAGGTGTTGTTTCCGACTTGGACGGACGTTCCTGCTGTCACGTCGTCAGAGACACCCATGTCTGCGAAGGACTTCGAGCTGTTCATCGTTCCATCCGGCGTTCCGGACGTGATGAAGTCGAAGTTCGTAGACGCGGTGAGTTTGACGTTCTCGCTATCTATTGCAGTACCGCTGTCGTGAGTCACCGTCAGATTGTCCGGAGAACCGGAGGCATCCTGATAGTCGAAGCTGAAACTCGCCTGCGGGGCCGTGTCGCCGACCTGGTCACCGAGGCCGAGGACGAACGTCCCGATGACGGCCGCGAGGATGACCGTAATTGCGACCATGAGGATAACACCGATGACTGGTGATACCGCGTCGTCCTCAGCGAGGAGTTGCTTGAAATTCATCTATCCGTTGTAGGTCCACTTTTGCAGGGTAGACGACGTACTACCACTCTCGGAAGTCCAGACGACGCGGACGGTGTCTCCGCTACTAGGGCTACTTAATGTAATAGTGTCACTTTCACCAGCGGTAATCTTCCCATCACCATTGTTCGCGGCATCGTCCCAGTCAGTCGCGGACCCACTGGGGTCTACGATCTCAACGTTTGCACTAGTAATCGACTCACCACTATCGTGAGTGATTACTAAATCCCCGCTGGTACTGTTGTAGTCGAAACTAAAGCTCGCCTGCGGAGCCGTCTCGCTCACTTGGTCGCCGAGACCGAGGACGAAGGTACCGATGACGGCCGCGAGGATGACTGTAATCGCCACCATCAGGATAACCCCGATGACGGGACTGACTGCACGGTCTTCCGTGAAGAGATGTTTGAGTTGCATGCGTTGTGTCCGACACCCGGGACGGTATCGCTCGCCGAAGACGCCGGTGCGCACGCGTTTATCGCTGCGCAACCGCCATCCCTGCCCGGCACCCGTCGCGGTGTGTCCAATCGACTCGTATCCCCGGGGTAACTTAAATGTACGTGCCAGATTAATGGATGGTTTCTCCCAACAGTTCGAGCATTAATATAGTGTTTATACGTCGCTTAAGGGGATAATGGCACTCCGTCGTCGAACAGGTTCGAAGAATTCCTGACACGTTCTCGGTCGTTCTTTTTGGACTACTCGGTGAGGTTGTCGGCTGGCGAGGACAATCGTACGATGAGAACTAGCTCGATGAGAACTAGCTGTACCTCTCGCACGTACGCGTTAGTGCAGTGCGAGGTGCGTACACCTGTGGTCGCGGGCCCCTCTTCGAATCTGCGCGGAGTACCGATATCGAGTGACTTCGTTCGACAGCCGGTGCTCGTCGAATAGTTATCGAGAACGAGTCCGTCCCCGGCGAACCGGGGACGTCGTTCCTACCCAAGGTGGCGTGCGCACGCGCTAGATATATTTTCAACAGACGTACATATGCTTTGTGGGGTAGAATCGGGTTTCGAGGCCTGAGTGACACGATTGGTAACGTTTCAGAGACCGTTCAATCACACAAAGTATTTACCGCGAACGGTCAACAGAGCAAACTGTACCCCTGCCCACGGAGGCATCTGTGAGTACCTCGCCTCGGCCCGGGTTCTGCCCGGCTTGGTTCCGTCCGAGGGTCGACGAAAACGATGTCCCCGACTGCAACATCCACCAACAATGACACGCAATAAGCAAATCCGCGCGGTTCTTCTCGCTGCGCTGATGGTCTTCTCGGTTTTCGCCGGGTCCATCGCGTTTACGGGTAGTGCTGCTGCGGCAGACGGTGACTTCCGCTACCGCGGAGGCGCCGTTCACTACGTCGACGGCGGAAACGCCGTCATCGAGGTACCGTTCTCTCACAATGTTGACTCCGCCAGTCTGACGACTGACAACTTCACGGTCGCTGACGACGGTGACGAGCTTGCGAGCTCGGCCTACTCCGTCAGCCAGACCACGAACGGCACGGTCGTCATCTCGGTCAACAACGTGATCCGCTCGAACGACATCACCGTCGAACTCTCCGACGACATCACGTCCGCTGAGGACGGTTCGACGCTCACCAACGACGGTGAGAAGGATGTCTTCTTCGCGGCTCAGACGTTCAGCGAGTCCGCCACCACGGAGAGCGCCTACGTCGGTGAGAAGCTCGCTATCAACGCGAGTTCGTCCGGTGTGAACACCGACGTTGTCGTCGAAGGGACGGAAGACGCGACCGACGACTACTTCGTCCAGCGTTCGACGGGCGAGAACAGTACGGTCTACGTGCTCGACACGTCCGGTCTCGAGACCGGTACGTACGACATCACGGTCGGTAGCTCCACGACGATCAACCTCACGGTCCGCAGCCTCAACTTCGCAGTTGACATCGACGACCTGAACGTCACGACCGACGATGACGTCTCCGGGACGGTCTCGGCACGTGATTCCAGCCGCCCCGTCCGCGTTGAGCTCGTCGACTCCAGCGACGACACGTACGCGACGCAGAACGTCTCCCTTGACGGTCAGGGTGAGGCTGACTTCGACTTCGATGTCGCTGAGACCGACGCTGACGACTACACGGTCGTCGCGACGGACCTCAACACGGGCATCACGCTCGAATCCGACACGATCACCGTCGAAAAGGCCGGTGACGGTCGCGCAGACTTCAGCGAATCCGTCATCACCGACCAGCGCGGTGACGTCGTTGCCATCCCGGTGACCCTCGAAAACACCGACACGGCAACGGTCACCATCGGTAGCGACGACGAAGGTTACTCCGCGAACGTCACCGTCGAAGACGGTAACGACGACGGCGAAGTCGTCGTTCTGTGGAACTCCTACGAATCGAACGACACGTCCGTCAGTCAGGTCTTCGACGTTGAAGACGACGACGACGAGATTCTGACCGGCAGCGACGGCGCAACGGGCGTCGGCCTCGCCACGAGCAACCTCATCGACGCGGGCGACTACGATCTCTCCGTCGAGCCGGGTGCCTCGGTCGGTGACGGCCAGAACGTCGCGACCCTCGTCCTCGAGGAAGGCGGCGTCTCCGCAGTCCGCACGTGGACCGCCCCGTCCGGCGAGACGCTCGGTGACCTCGACGACGTCACTGAAGCGCTCGAGAACGGTAACATCACCGAGGATAGCCAGATCGCCTTCGGTGACCAGGTCATCGTCCAGATCGAGGCCTCCGGCCTCGAGGGCGCAGTCGGCGCTCAGGACGACGAGACCCCGAACTTCTTCGCGACCGGTAACGGCTACGACGACTCCTACCGTCTGACGATCAACCAGACGAACCCGGACCCGAACCGCGACCCGAAGATCATCAACGTCGCTAACGCCTCGGTCATCGCCGACCGGCGATAACGACACGTACTTCGTCGCGTTCGACTCCGACCAGATCGAAGCGTACCGCGACACCAACGACGACGGACAGCTCTCGTCCGGTGAGCTCTCCGCGAGCAACGAGGTCTCCATCGACGACGACGACTCGTTCGACGTCGAGTTCAAGATGGTTGAGGAAGACGACGTCAGTGGCCTCGCACTCGTTGACGAGGACTCCGCGGCGACTGACTCCTACGAGCACCTCGAAGCCGAGCACACCCTCGCCGACCCGATCAACGTGACGAACGCTGCGGACCAGATGATCTCTGGTTCCTCGAACGTCGCGCCCGGTACGGAACTCACGCTCCGCGTTGAGTCCGACGGCGACACGCAGCCGCGCTTCCTGAAGACCGCTACGGTCTACGTCCAGGCAGACGGCTCGCTCTCGGGTAGCTTCGACTTCTCCGAGCAGAGTGTCGGCGACACCTTCACGGTGACCGCCCGCGGTGGCGTCGCACCGAACGAAGAGGTCGACGGTAACGTCGTCGAGTCGATGGACACCGACACCACGACGGCTACGGACACCACGACGACGGCTGACACCACGACCACTACGACGACGACCACGACTGAGGCTACGACGACCACCGCCGCCACCACGACGGCTGAGACGACCACCACGTCGTCCCAGACGCCCGGCTTCGGTGTCGTTGTCGCCCTCGTCGCGCTCGTCGCCGCTGCGCTCCTCGCGGTCCGCCGCGACAACTAACGACAGCTAACCACCGGGACTCTTCCCGGCGTTTTTCCTTTCTTTCGACGCTGACTCGATAGCCGCAGCGCTCGGTGTCAACGGCCGTCTACGTACGCACGACCGAGTGGCGTCGCGATATCAGCCCTCGCATCAGCACAGTTAGTGGCGACGGCTCTGCTTGACGACGAGAGGCCAATACGGGACTGAGACGCGCGGACGTACCGAAGCTGACCTCGTTCTTCCCAGTCGCTGTGCGTGGTTTGGTTTCATTGAAGGCTGGCCTTCGCGTTCCGTCAGCGACGTGTGGAAAACGAATTGCACCGAGCGATGGCCGGTCGACCGCCGTGAGCGAACTGAGACCGATAGCAGTCGTGACCGTCTGCGTGGGCCGACGCGTCCGCAGTTCACGACGTGCTACGCAGTCAGGTAAGGGTTGAGCGAGTGCGTCTATCTCTCGTCGGTCGATACGCGTCGTCTCGAACAGCGTGGAGTCACAGGAGCGATACGGGCGCGGTCTCCACAGTCGCACTCCAGTCCACTGCAGTTCTCACGTCGTCGACGGGCAGTCCATCACGAGGAAGCGATGGCTGTCCCCGAGCAGAGGGGGTCACCGGACGAGCGATGGAGTCCGCCATTGGCGTGTCTCGCCCGCCGGCCTCAACGAGACCGCCGTCGAACACGCCAGCGAGATAGAGAGAACTGGCTCGTGGGGAATGGAAGCGCAAAACGAAAAGAGCGGAAAGCGAGCGACGGACGAGACAGCGACGGTGGCGAGTTACCGTCTCGCGTTCAGCACTCGGACCAGCCGCAGTTCTGGCAGGTCTTACAGCCTTCGGAGTAGTAGAGGTCCATCTCGCCGCACTCGGGACACTCGGGGCTCTCGCCCGCCGCGAGCAGGTCCGCGACGGCGTCAGAGTTACCGTTGGACTCGTCGTCGACGGCGACGCCGCCGTCGGTGTTCGTGTCCTCGGCCGCGGCGGCCTCGGCTTCGACCTCAGTCAGGTTCTGCTGTTGCGGGTAGCCCTTGTCGATGTCGCCGTCGAGGTACCGGCGCATCGCGGTGCCGATGGCGTCCGGGATGGAGTTAATCTGCTCGCCTTTGTCCCAGGCGACCTTCGGGCTCCGGATACCCTTCAGCTCGTTCGCAATCTCCTCGGGGTCGACGCCCGAGCGGAGCGAGGTGGAGACGGTCTTGGCGAGCGCCTCGGTGAAGGAGGCGGTGAAGCCGCCGGAGTTACCGATGTTGGCGAACAGCTCGAACGGCTCGCCGTGTTCGTCCTCGTTGATGTTGACGTAGAGCTTCCCGTAGCCGGTATCGATGCGCTGAGTGACGCCGTACAGCACGTCCGGACGGGGGCGCTTCTTGCCAACGTCGCTCGGGGAGTCGGCGAACGCGAGTTCGAGTTCGCTGCCGATGAGGTCCGAGACCTCCTCGGATTCGAGGAACGCCTCCACGTCGCCGAACACGTCGCGAATCTGCGAGACGATGGCCTCGGCGGCCTCCTCGTCGTCGGAGAACTCGGTGTTCTTCGCGCGCGTGGTGAGCACCTGCTTCGAGCGGGTGCCGTCGCGGTAGACGGTGACGCCCTTGCCGCCGTGGTCGTAGATGTAGCGGTAGACCTCGTCCATGTCCTCCTTCGAGGCGCTGTTCGGGAAGTTACAGGTCTTCGAGATGGCGGAGTCGACGCCGCTCTGGAGGGCGCACTGGACGCCGGCGTGCTCGATGCCCGCGAGGTCGGAGGTCACGACGAACAGTTCGGAGATGGCGTCCGGGACGGTCGACAGCGAGGCGACGCCGTCGAACTCGTTGTTGGCCATCTGGTCTTGGGCCTCGCGCTTGACGGCCTCGACGTCGATGTCGTTGGCCTCCAGCACGCGGAGGAAGTAGTCGTCGAACTCGACGAGCATCTCGTCGCCCTGCACGTCGTCGGAGACGTTCTTGTAGTAGGCGACGTTGTAGATGGGCTCACAGCCGCCGGTGGTGTTCGACACCATCGACGTGGTGCCCGTCGGGGCGATGGTCGTCGTGTTGTGGTTGCGGATGGGGTAGCCGTCCTCCCAGTCGTCGGCGGACTCGCCGGTGTGGTGTTCGAACCACTCGCGGTACTCGGTCGGGTTCGCGTACTTCGAGTCTTCCCACGCCTCGAACGGGCCGCGTTCTTCGGCGAGTTCGTGGGACGCCCGCTTGGACCCGTGGTTGATGTGGGTCATGAGCTGTTGGGCGATTTCGTTGCCCTCGTCGGAGCCGTAGCGGACGCCGAGCTGGATGTACATCTGGGCGAGCCCCATGATGCCGAGTCCGATTTTACGGAGTTCGCGGACCTTCTCCTCGATCTTCTCGACCGGGAAGTCCGACATCGTGACGACGTTTTCGAGGAAGCGCGTGCCGTTTTCGATGCGGTGGTCGAACTCCTCCCAGTCGACGGCGTCTTCCAGGAAGGCGTCCGTCGCGGCCTCAAGCGAGTCGTACTCGTCGCCGTGGGCGTCGTACCAGACGCGCCAGTCGGGCGAGTCCTCCGCGACGAGCGTCGAGAGGTTGATGTGCCCGAGGTTACACGCCTCGTACTCCTCGAGCGGCTGTTCGCCGCAGGGGTTGGTCGCGAGGATGCGGTGGTCGGGGTGCTTTTCGACGTCGAAGGAGTGCTGCTTGTTCGCGCGTTCGAGGTAGACGACGCCGGGTTCGCCGTTCTCCCACGCGCCCTCGATAATCTGGTCCCAGAGTTCCTTCGCGGGGACCGAGAGGACCTCGCCGACCTCGACGTACTCGCCGAGACCGAACATGTCGTAGATTTCCTTCGTCTGGGGCGTGGCGACGTGCGGCTCTTCGGTGCGGGGGTTCGTGAAGACGAACTCCTCGTCGTTGTACAGCGCCTCCATGAAGCCGTCGGTGATGCCGACAGAGATGTTGAAGTTCGAGAGGTGGCCTTCGACGGCGTTACGGAGGTGCTTGGGGACGCGACCGTCCTCGTCGATGAGTTCGCGCGCTTCGTCGAGCGCGTCGACGAACTTGGTGTGGGTGAAGTCGTCGGGGTCGTTCAGGCGGAGCGTGTGCGCGAGCGAGACGTCCTTGTTCTTCGCGTGGAGGAACTGGATGACGTCGGGGTGGCTGACGCGCATGACGCCCATCTGCGCGCCGCGGCGCGCGCCGCCCTGCGCGATGGTCTCGCACATCTGGTCGAACGTCCGCATGAACGTGATGGGGCCGGAGGCGATGCCGCCGGTCGAACCGACTGCGTCGCCGTAGGGGCGGAGCTTCCAGAAGGCGTAGCCCATGCCGCCGCCGGACTGGAACACCTCGGCGGCCTCCTTGGCCGTCTGGTGGATGTCGGTGATGTCGTCGCCCGGGGAGTCGACGAAGCAGGCCGACAGCTGCTGGAGCTCGTCGCCGGCGTTCATGAGCGTCGGCGAGTTCGGCATAAAGGAGAGCTGTTCCATCATGTCCTGGAACGTCTCGCGCTTCTCGACGACGACCTCGCGGACCTCCTCGGGGAGTTCGGGGACGAGGGTGTCGTAGGCGAACTTGTTGACGTTGTACACCGAGAGCGTCGCCTCGGCCTCGTCGTCGTCGGCGGTGACGCCCTTACCGAAGACCTCCGCGGCGAGTTCGTCGCGGCGCGGGTGGTCCGGCTTGATGAGGTCGGGCGTGACCGTGATTTCGATGTCGCGCTTCTCGGCCTCGAAGACGGCCTCGGCGAGCGCGATGTTCTTCGCGACGCGGGGGAACAGGTCCTCCTGCGTCTCGACGAGGTCGCCGTCGGCGTCCTTGCGGAGGTAGCGGGCGGGGAGAATGTTACTGTAGGCGTTGCCCGTCATCCGCGCTTCGAGGGTCTCGCCTTCGGTCCGCTTGACCGGAAGCACGAGTTCGTCCGTCGAGAGGTTCGCGTCGCTCATCTTACTGTCCCTCCCGCCCGAGCCGCGTTCGGGCGAGGTCGCGTCGATAGTGTCCGGAAATTCCGCTCATTGGTGACGATATTGGTGTGTGTTGCGTGGTTGGTTAAGGGCTTCGAACTCGGAGGTTCGACCGCCGAACGTATCATAATTAGTGCAGTTACGCCGACGGCCGACGACCGGGTCCGAAGTGCACGGATTCATAGGACGGACGGAAGCCACATAACCGTAGTTAGAGCGGAGCGGAAGTGAAATCGTGACGCCCAAAATCGACAGACGGAAGCGGTATATCCAGTAGAACGTGAGGGGGGAGACGAAGCCGCTGAACCAGTCGCATGGTGACGTGTCTCGCATCAATGGGGAGATTATAAAGGATGGCCTGATAGTCACCGCTCATACAACTATCAGAATTCATATGTACAAATTCGCCAGTCGCTCAGGGGTGCCGAAATCGGTCGTTTCGGCGGGAAAATCTCGCCGGAACCGCGCGACGAGACCGCCCACAAGCTTATCCACTTCACGGGAGTCATATCGTGGTATGGTACTGACTTCCCTCGCACTCACCCCGTTACAGCTCGGCGGCCTGCTCTCCGGCCCGCTCGGTCAGATGCTCGTGGTGCTCGCGGCCGTCGCCGTCGTCATCCTCGTCGGCCGACTGTTCCTCAAAATCGCGTGGCGACTGGTCACTATCGCCGCCATCGTCGTGGGCGCGCTGCTGCTGCTTTCGTTCTTCGGTATCAACGTCCTCTGAGGCGGCGGCACAGCCGCCGGACCGAGAACAGCAGACCGCAGTCGCATCCGCTCGGCCGCGTCTCGACGTCTCTGCGCCTGACCGGTCTCAGGCCTCAGGCCACGTCGAAGCCGGCGACCTCTGTGAGGAAGTTTCTGACGACGCCGTGTCCAGACCCCGTGAGTACGCTCTCCGGATGGAACTGGACGCACTCGATGGGATGCTCGCGGTGGCGAACGCCCATCACGAGCGCCTCGCCGTCGTGGTCGGTCGTCGCCGAGACGTCGAAGCAGTCGGGGACTTCCGTGGCGACGAGCGAGTGGTAGCGACCGGCCGGGAAGCCGTCTTCGAGACCGGCGAAGACGCCCTCTGCGTCGTGGTCGACGGGGAACGCCTTGCCGTGAATCGGCTCCGGCGCGTGGCCGATGGTCCCGCCGTAGGCGTACACCGCGGCTTCGAGCCCGAGACAGACGCCGAGCGTCGGAATCTCTGACGACAGCTCCGTGAGCACGTCGTTCGTCACGCCCACGTCGCGGTCGTTCTTCGGGTGGCCCGGCCCCGGCGAGACGACGATGGCGTCGGGGTCGAGGTCGCGAATCTCGTCGAGCGAGGCGGTGTTCTTGCGCACCTCGATGTCGAGCGGTTCGCCCTCGACGGTCTGCTCGGAGAAGTACTCCACGAGGTTGTACGTGAACGAATCGAAGTTGTCGACGACGACGAGCCGAACCGCCGTCATTGCGACACCTCCTCGGTCCCGTACTCGATGCGGCGGACGGCGTCGAGCACCCCGCCCATCTTCTGTTCGGTCTCCTCGTACTCCGAGGTCGGGTCGGAGTCGGCGACGATGCCGGCTCCCGCGCGGACAGTGATGGCGTCTTCCGAGCCGCCGGATTCGACCGTCGCGGTCCGGATGACGATTGCCATGTCGGCGTCGCCGGTCCACGAGTAGTAGCCGACGCCGCCGCCGTAGACGCCTCGCGGCTCGTCTTCGAGGTCGTCGATAATCTCCATCGCGCGGACCTTCGGCGCGCCGGTGAGCGTCCCCGCGGGGAACGTCGCCCGCGTGGCGTCGAAGGCGTCCGAGTCGGGGTCGAGCGTCCCCGAGACGGTCGATTCGATGTGCTGGACGTGGCTGTACTTGATGATGCTCATGAAGTCCTCGACGCGGACGCTGCCGGGCGTCGAGACCCGGCGCACGTCGTTGCGGCCGAGGTCGACGAGCATCGTGTGCTCGGCGCGCTCCTTTCCGTCCGCGAGGAGTTCGCCGGCGAGGCGGCGGTCCTCGACCGGCCCGGAGCCGCGCTGGCACGTCCCCGCGATGGGGTTGACGACGACGCGGTCGCCGCGCACGGAGACGAGCGTCTCGGGGCTCGCGCCGACGACGCGCCGGTCGCCGTGCCGGAGCAGGTACATGTACGGCGAGGGGTTCACCTCGCGCAGCGAGGCGTACAGGCCGACCGGGTCGACCTGTCCGTGGAGCTTCCGGGTGCGCGAGATGACGCCCTGATAGATGTCGCCATCGCGGACGTGTTCCTTCGTCTTCCTGACCGCGGCCTCGTACTCCTCGCGGGAGCCGGCTTCCTCGCCGGTTCGCTCGAAGCCGCCGGGCGAGGGGTCGTCCGCCGCCCGAAGCTTTTCGGCGACGCGTTCGGCCTCGGCGACGACGCCGTCGTACACCTCACCGGGGTCGTCGTCGGGCGAGACGACGGGGGTACAGACGAGGCGAACGGCGTCCTCGCGGTGGTCGAACGAGAGGGTTCGGGTCGTGAGGACGAACTCGGCGTCCGGGTCGTCGGTGTCGGGGCGCTCGCGGCCGACCTCGTCGAGCCAGAGGTCGTAGACGGCCTCGTAGGCGAGGAAGCCGACCAAGCCGCCGGTGAGCGTCTGGCGGTCCGTTTCGGGGAAGTTGACTCGCGGGAGGTCGGGGAGTGCGCCGCGCAGGGAGTCGAGTACGTCGCCGTCGCCCGCGCCGACGAACTCGGCCGC
>NZ_JPES01000029.1:0-19208 GCF_000730175.1 Haloferax sp. ATB1
AGTGTGACCGGTCAGCGAGTGGTGCAGAGTGTTTCACGTCGATGTCTGCAAGAATGGCAACATCGGTGTCGAGTTGATCACGCAGCCGGACCGTTTCGTGTGCCATCCCCTCGATGACGCCCTGATCAGTAAGCCGAGCACCGGTATGGACGTTCACGCGAACAAAGGCTCCATCTGTCGCAGCGGCAATGCCGAGGGCACTTTGAACGTCGTTTCGGAGGATGTTCACGCCAAACGGCACGGTGACATGCCCACGAAGTGTGCTCGCGAGTGCTGCGACGTCAGCGACGACGTGACGGGGGACTCGGTCTGGATAAAACGGCGCATCACCGAAGTTTTCGAGCATAATGCCGTCGACACCACCCGCCTCGAGTGCTGCCGCATCTTCGAGGAGTCGGGTTCGAAGTGCGTCTCGATCTCCATCAAAGCCGGGAGAACCCGGGAGGGGCGGTAGGTGGACCATTCCGATAATTGGGGTTTCTGTGCTGAAGAAATCCATATCTGGTGTGCCCGTTCGAGAGACTTAACCGTACAGATGTACGCCACTGTTGAGGCCTTCAGTCACGCTGCACGGCCGGAGTAATCGTGGTCTCAGTCGAGTGCTGACGCGAGGCAGGGGCTGAAATCGCTGGGGCGAACCAGCTGAGTCGGTAGTCCGATCTCAATTGTGGACAAATATACTCGAGAGATCTCTCGGCCGAGCCCAGCACGTGCTAGGGCCACAGTATCTCTATGCGTTGCTCGATCGCCGTGAGGACGGTGGAATATACTTCGAGTGGATGGAGCGACGGGAGTTCGAGGTCGGTGATTTCGGTAGCAGACGGTGGCTTGTGGAAGTGCAACCGTGTGTTGTGCGCGTTCGGGTGCCGGTCCCAGCGACATTCCCAGCGTTTCCCGTCCTCGTGCTCTTCGACGTAGTGGACTGAGAAATCGCCAGTCGTGAACCATCGGATGTCGAGACGGGCCGCTGTTACTGTGTCAGGATATCGTCCAGCGTCGAGCAGTCCACGAAGCAGTCGAGGTTCGTATGAATCCGGGTCGAACGCAGTCTCGGCGATGAGCGAATCCGACGATAGGTGTCGCTCCAGCAGGCGCAGTGTTTGTCGATCCGGTGGGCCTGTCGAGTGGGGGTCCGAATCCTCCGGTGGCTGGCTCATTTAGGCCGGAATCAGATGCCCGTCGTTCTGGGAGAGCTGGCGAGCAAGTTCGTACAGCCGGATATCCCGAATCACGCCCTGCCATTCACTAACTGCGGTCATCCGCTCGTGGATGGTTCCGTGACTATCGTGCTCGAACACGTTGACAGCCGTTGGGTCTGTCGTCTCGAACTGCGCTTCGTATTCCGTTCGCTGGGCTTCAAGCGCCTCCACGCGGTCGATGATCGCTTCGATAGAGAGCTCGGTTGCGATTCGACTGGCGTCCTGCCATTCGAGATACCCCTCGTTTCGTTCGTATGTCGCCGGGCGGCTGTCTCTCTCGGCTCGAGCGATGCCCATCTCCGCCAAGCGGTCGAGGTGCTTTTTGGCGGCATTCGGAGAGCAGTCTGCAAGCTCAGCGATCTTGGTGTAGGCGGTCGGAGCGGTAACGCCGAGGACGACGTCGTAGACACGACCAAACGTGTCTGTCCCTGTCTGCCACCGGCGCTGCGTATCGTTGGACGTGGGGGCCGGATCGAACTCGGTCATACCTATCTGTAGGAGGCCACTCTCAATATATCTTCGGATCCTTCAAATATATGCAACTGAGTGCTGTGTTGGGTTACTGGGAAGGTAGGGCCAGTCTTGTTCAATCACGTAGTCTTGCGACTGCCTTTCCGACCTGTCGGACGTGTTGACTCCGCTCTAGATCTAACTCCTCGGCGAGAAAATCGACTGTCTCTGTGAGCGTCATGGTTGACTGACTTCTCCCACGACTATAGTCGTGGGGTTCCCTCACTGAGGGTTAAGCCACGGAACCTTGGGAGTCCTCAGGTTCAACGACGACCTGAGTTTCGGGCCGAGTCAGTACGGCCCCGTGTCGGATAGCGGTTTCGAGAACTTACCCAACACTCGTTTTCCGATGTTCGTTGCACCGTTCTTGTCGGCGTTGTCGTCTAAATCACAGTGCGGGCAACGGAACCGACCTTGTGTGTTCCGAACCCCTTTCTCGGCGCATCGATTGCACGTCTGAGACGTGTACGCTTCGTCCACCAGCACCACCTCGATACCCTCGCGGTGGGCCTTGTATTCGATGTACGACAGGAGTTTGGCGAACGGCATCTTGTGGAGTTTGTCGTTGAAGTGTCGCCCCTTGTCGTTGCCCTCGCGGATACCGCCGAGGTCGCCCACAGCGATAACCGCGTTTCGGGCCACAGCGTCGTCAACGATGGTGCGAGAAATCTTGTGGAGACAGTCGTCTACCTTTCGGGATTCGGTGTTCCCGATTCGGTGGATGACCTGTCGTCCTTGTCGTACCTTCGCTTTGCCGATTGACTTTCGCAGTTGCTTGTAGTGTTCGCGGATTCGACGCACGTCCTTGCCGTAGAAGGTCGTCTCGCGGGTGGACAACGCCACAGACGTTGCTATCCACCTCGCGCCCATGTCGATGGCGAGAACGTCGCCGTACTCCTCTCGCACTTCGTATCGCTTCTTGACGACGATGTGGACGTACCAGCCGTTGTCTCGTCGCATAAGTTCTGAGTCCCGAACCTTCCCCTCACGGACGAGTGGTTCGTCTTTTTCGGGGACGATGGCGGGACACCAAATCGAGTTGCCACGACCACGTTCGGGGTCGTAGAGAGGTATCTTGACCCACCACGACGATAAAACGGTATCCTCGTCGTATTCAACGCCGAGAACATCGTTTCGGAGAACGACAGGCTGTTCGGTGTCTCGGCGCGGATTCTTCTGTTTCCGCACCTTCGACGCTTGTTGCTTCGTCGCGGAGTAGAGGTTCGCGTCGTCACCTTGCACGGCGGTCTGAAAAGCATCGTACTCCCGAGAGAGAAGGACAGCCTTCCTCTCGGTCAACGAGTGGAGTTTGACTCGTACCGTGGTAGCGACTTCGCGCTGCATCCTACTGTCCTGTCTGCGCTTCGATGTATTGTTCGATGGTCTGGCTCGATACCATCTATTATTAGATGTTGTGTTTCTATCAACCCTACGCCGTGCTATCGAAGGAGGGTTGGTGTCGGAGTGGTCGGATTCATCCCACGACTGAAGTCGTGGGCTTGTCCTCGAATTTCTGTAACCCAGCCGCCATCCTGGCGGACTCAGAAAGGGCGAGGCCGTCTCGGTCACCGGGAGACTGCGTCTCCCGAGCACACGGCGCGAAGCGCCGTGAACGTCCCCGGCCCCGCAACCACCGCAGGCACGAGGAGTGCAGCGGGGTTCCCGTGAGCGGAGTTCCCGCGAGTGTAGCGAGCGGGAGCACGGAAGACGAGCGAAGCGAGTCTTCAGGAGCGAACGGGTGCAAGCGAGGCGCAGTCTCGCGTGGTCGCGGGATGCCGAGCGGCGGGAGAGCTTTGCTCTCCCGAGCTAACGGGCGGCGACGCCGCCCGTGAACGGCCGAGGGCTTTCAGGAGTCGTCGCCGGCGCTGGGTGTTCGGTGTCCCCACTTGGAGACCGGTTACTCGTCGAGACGGTGGAGCAATTGTGTGACGTACGGACTGTTCTCCCAGCTCCGATGCGGGCTAATGGTCGTGATCAGCGTCCGAGCCTCTTCGGGGCTCAGATGTCCGTTCCGAGCGTAGTCGACGATGAGCCGTGGTGTCGGGACGATCCGCGGGCCCTGTAGCACGGCGTGAATCAGTGGGAAGTTCGTTCCGCCGAACTCGTCGGTGAGAAACCCATCGACATCGAGCGCGTTCGCAAGGACAATCCCGTCGGTTTCGCCGTCGTCGAGCCCGAACGTCGGCCGGGAGTCCGGTGTATCCTCGCGCTCGTAGGGGTCCGCGACCGTGTAGTAGTCGCGGGCCGCGAGGACGTTGTTCGCAGCCGCGGCGTGGATGTCTTGGTACTGCGTGATATCACGGAGTTCGGCGACCACTTCTGGCGGCACGAACACCTCGCACGACGTGAGGAGATACTGGAACGGGTCCGGAGTGTTAGTGTCGACGGCCGCGTCGGCGCGGGGAACCGCGAGACTGACCAGCGCACTCGTGTCGGCGACGACTGTCCGCAGTCGCAGCCTGCTCATCGCTCGTCGCCGTCACCAGTCTCGACCGTCGTCGCGTCGTCGCCGTAGATGTCGACGTCAGTGGGCGTAGTGAGATCGAATGGCTCGCCCTCGAGGTCTGCCTTGAGCAAGCGGAGCCGTTGGGCGGTTTCAGCGCCGACCAACTGCTTGACCGTCTCGAACTCAAGCTGGTCGTCGTAGTACTTCGTTGCCACAAGTTCTTGGAACGTTTCGCTGTCGGCAGTGTCTTCGATGTACTCGCGGATCGCTTCGACGAGGAGGTCTGTCCGGTCCTTGTCGAAGAGTGCCGCAATCGCGTCGAGTCGGTCGACAAGGTACTCGGGCGACTGGAAGTGGACCCGTCGGGGTTTGTCACTCGCGCTCATTCCATGTGCAAATTCTGCACATGGACGCATAACGGTTTCGGCGAATGTGTAGAGCTTGCACATCGGTAGGGAACACCGTTTGAACGGGCCGGGCAACGGTTACTGCGACACGGTTTCACGAACGAAATGCTCGCCGGGATCCGCAAGCGACGTGAGAGCGAAGCGCTCGCTAGCCCTCAGGCGGAGCCGGGGGGCACCGCAGGGGTGAGGCGTGCAGCGGCGTCCTCGTGAGCCGTGCGTGACCTTTAGTCCCGCTAGAAGCCGGCGCTCTGCGCCGGCGACGAAGCGAACGGGAGCAAGCGAGACGCAGTCTCACGTGGTCGCGGGGCGTCGAGCGGCCGAGGGCTTTCAGGAACAATCCCTGTCTCGGAACCGCAAGTCGTTATTCGCCGACGGACTGCGATTCGTCCTCAATGATGACGTCAACACCGTCCGGCGAGACACCGAGCGGAATCCCCTCGACAGTAAACTGAACAGAGATGGTCTCATCGGCGGAATCGATCAACTGCTCGAGCGCACCGGGGTCGACGTACTCGTGGAGTTGATAGGCGTCGTCATCGAGTCCACATGCCTCCAGTGTCTCGACGATTTCAACGAGGAGGTCGCTTGATCCACCTGAACTGCCTGTTGGTGGGGATTGCATCTGTACACTTACTATGAAGCTGGCTATCGTTTAAAACGTTATTCTCAGGACGATATGTAGTCGATCACTTGGCTCGCCACATCCTCGGCGCGGTCGTCCACCAGCGATGTCAGGTAGTGGTCGACGTCCGCAGCACTGTTGAGAGTCGCAAGCGACCACGGGAGGACGTGACTTCGTTCCCCGAGTGGGTCGCCCTCGTAGTCGTCGTCCCTGAGTGCGAGTGCTTCTTCGTGATAGGTCTTCGTGGAAATCAGGACAGTGATGAGCTGCACGCCATGGTTCGGGAATTGAGGGGCCCCTATAATGAGCAGCGGACGACCTTTCTCCGAGAGCGGATCGGCCCCCCAGACGATGTCGCCGCGTTCCAGATCCTCGAACGCAGTCACTGTACCTCTTCCATCTGGTCGGTCCGGAGATCCTCGAGACGCTCTTCGCCATATTGTTCGGCTGCACTCTCGTGGTGTCGGTGAAGCCGGTACGCTGACTGGAGTCGCTCCTTGTTGTCCGTGATCGCCCAGTACGGGCGCTTGTGCCGCACGAGACCGCGCTCCTTCAATCGCGACAGGATTGCACTAACAGCATCCGTGTCCAACCCGAGCCGCTCGGCGATCGTCGCTGCCTTCCACGCACGGTCGTCGTGGTCGTCGAGGAACAGCACGATCTGCTCGGTATCGTTCCGTTCCTCGAATTCGTCGGCGTCGGCGTTTTCGAACTCGTCGATATCGATGGTGCCGCTCGACATAGACTAGTGTTGGGGCTGTTGGAAGATAGTTGTTTGGTGCGTTTGCTTGTTGGTTAGGGTTCTCCGTGCACAGAGACGCGCGATGAGTCACTCCGTTGGCGTCGCGACGCGATGCTGCTTGAGGTCGCGTGTCCAGTACGTCGCCAGTCCGCCTGGGTTACACTGCTCGCACAGCTGTAACGCGCCTTCTAGGTGGCCGAGTTCGACACGGAACTGTGTGAGGGCTGCAAGCGCATCGACAACGAGACCACAGCTATCGCAGGCGTAATGGTCACGCTCGTCGGGATCGGGATTCGACTGGATCGCGCAGTCGACGCAGATCGGGTGTGTCAGTTACCCACGACTGAAGTCGTGGGCTTGTCAGTGGACTCCCCTTCTGCCGTCGAATCGACGGAGGCGCAGAAATCGCCGTTCAGGTTCAGCGTCCCTGACGGTAGCGCACACTGACAGGGTGCGCCTCCACTCGAAGACTTCTGCCCCGAGTGGAGACGTTTCAAGAGTTTGCGAGCGATGTTTTTGCTCGCGTTATACTCCGCGTTCAGTTCGTACTCACACTTCTGACACACGACTGGTGCTTCGACCGCCGATTGTCCTCATGCGTAAATCCACACTTGGAACACCGCTGACTCGTGTATGCAGGACTTATCTGTTCAACCCCGATTCCGAACATTTCGGCTTTGTATTCGGTGTACTGGTACAGGCGTCGGAACGCCCATGCGTGGAACCGCTTGGTGCCAGCCATCCGCTTACGAATGTCGGTCAAATTCTCGAATGAGATATGAGTACAGTCGTGGTCGCGGGCTTCTTCGAGAATCTGGTTAGACGCTCGGTGTAGTTCGTCCTGCATCCAGCGGTGTCCGCGGTTTTTCATCGACTGAATCGACAGGTGTGCCGACCGCGTTCCAGTTTGTTGCATCGACCCACGCGTCTTCTCGAACTCTCGGCGTCGATGATTCATCTCTCGGCGTTCCCGATGAATGCGCCTGTGGACGTCACGGCGAGCGAGCCGTCCACGTTCAGGTCAACACCAAGGACTGTTCTGTGCTTGGCGTCAGAATGAGTCATCGACAGCTCTTGTTCGTCTGTGGTTCGGCGCATCCGTGCGTGGAGGTAGAACGACTCTGTGGCGCGGTCGTATTGCAACGTGGACATTCGGAACTCGTAATCCTCATTCAACAGGTACTCGCCAATCGGCGTTCCCTCGGAGCTGTCGGGAATCACGTAGTCACACTTGACGCGACCGTTCACCGTCGAGAGCGAAACGTGGTCGCGGTGGAACGTCGCTGAACGCTTGTCGTAGACGACGCTCCACGCGTCGAAGTGCGGTTGGCTCGTGTTGTCGCCTTTCTTGAGTCGGGCGACACCGCTTTTCGTGGCCTCGATAGCACGCCGAATCCCTTTCTGAACGAGGTTTGCAGTCAACTCTGTCTCGTTGCGGAGTTGCTCGTAGAGGGCTTTCTCGGCTTTCTGTTTCGAGGTCACGCAGTAGTCGTCCGGGTGTCTCCACGCCCACTCTGCAGTAGTGTTCGCACAGTGGAGGAACTGATTTTTTGTCTGATGGAGGTCGTCGCACCGCTCGTTGGGTACGTCGAGTTTGACCTTGACGGTGCGAATCACGTCCTCCATTCGTATTTCACATATCAGATTAGTTCTTTATAAAACTACGACTTGCGTGGGGGAGTCGGGGTGCTATCGCTCGTGGTTTGTTTCGAGTCGGATTCTTCCCACGGCTGAAGTCGTGGGCTTCCTCCTTGCACCTCTGTGACTCGTTCGTCTTTTCCCCAGGTATGTGCCTCCCCCACGTCTGTACCGGGAACCGCATCGCAGAAGGCACAGCCAGCAAGTGTCTGTTGCATCACTCTTCTCCCTCGTCGGTGTCGCGAGCGGCGGTCCAGCCTCGATGGAAGACCGCGAGTTGGAGAATCGAATCGAATGCCTCGTCGCTTGGCTCGTGGACGAGGACGCGTTCGTCGGGGATGGGAGTGACGACGTCGTCGTCGACGAGGTCATTGACCAGAGAATGGGCTCCCCTCTCGTCGATATCCGCTACCACCACGCGGGCAGCATCTTGATCCTGTGCGACGAGTTCCGCTTCAAACCGTTCGTGGTCGGCTGATGCATCGTCGAGTGCGTCTGTACCGGGCATGGGAATCACGTCGGCGCGTATTGACGCCCCTCGGCCTCTCAGGCGCGGACAAACTGTTCTATATCATTCGTGTTGGACACCGCTAACGCAGTGTCGCTCCCCTCTTCGATCCCAGAGTGACAGCTGGACGCTATCAACGAACGTCTACAGAAGAGCGATGTCTGAAAATGCAAGTAAATGTTATATATCCTGAATGAAACAAGATTAACTAGTGACAGGATGTCTGAGAAAAGAAGAAAGTTGACTCGAATGGGTCGGCGTAGGTTCCTGAATACTCTCAGCAGTTTGGGCGTAGGAGGCGCAGCGATTTCGTTCATGTCCCAGGATGCGTTTGCAGAGTTAGATGTGAACCTCGACGATGAAGTCCCTCGCCTTGGTAGACTAGTCCATACGAACCACGACGCAGTGGTAAACCAAGCAGTAAAACCAAATCGAGAGCCCAAATACTACAAGATCAGCCGAGAGAAATGGGCTATCGTTGAGAGTGCTCATGATGTACGCAAACAAGTAGAAGAACAACTTTCATCACTCCCAGTTCCGGTACGAGTGGGAGTAACGACTGATACCTCCGGCCATCGTCGACGGAAGGTGGTCTCCGTTCAATACCTTATTCAGGAAACATCAAGTGGAGACGAGATTCGCCCCGACATGGCGTTCACTCAGTTTGAAGATCATCTCCCAGCCTCGGCTACCGGTGTCGCTGGTAGAGGAACCGAGGAAGAACGTGCAGTTGAAGATATCCCGGTGAAGGCAGAGAAGGTAACTGTTAAGCCGGACTTCCCCTGCGATACTGATCCAGACACCCAGTACTACGACACGGAATACTTCCCTGATATCCCCGGTGGATGTTATTATATACCTGAGTCGGGATACTGTACGACTGGAACGCCTGCACACGACGACTTGAATGACGAGTTGGTAATCGTTGGTGCAGGTCACTGCCTAGACGAAGGGGTTGATAAGTGTTACCAGAACGACGAAGTTGAAGAAGACCGCTTTGGCACCCCGGACGACACTCGTGTTGATCCGGGATTGCCGGTTGATGCTGGTGTGATACAGATGCGGAACGGTGCGAACGTTGATTACAGTCTCGCCGAGAATACGGATTCTGCGCCGTATGGACCAAACGTATTCGGGATCATCTCGGGTACCAAGATCAAAGACCGTGAAGGCGATACGAGCTGGGAGGTGAAAAAGCAGGGTGCTAATACAGGCATCTGCTCTGGTCATGTGACGTATGCATACGGTTCTACGTTCGACACCGATGCAATTAGTCGCGGTGGGGACTCTGGTGGACCCCACTACAGAGAAGACGATTATGGACGACCACTTATCGCTGGAATCAATTACGGACACCGAACTGATGGTAGCGATGACGCCATTGGTACATTAATGTCTGCTATTGAATCACAGTTTAATGTGACTGTCTAATATCCAGTAACTAAAATCGATACTTAACCCACCGGAGTGCCTTTTATTATATGAGACAGATATCGTGTATGAATCGACGAAAGTTACTACTGTCACTCGGAGCAACTTCACTAGCATTCCCCGGCTGTCTTGGGAAGCAGACGTTAAACGGAACTGACGATGAATCATCTTCAGACCCAAATAATACGTCCAAATCAATGTGTGACGATTTAAACCGACTTCAAATTACGTGTGAGGGCCCAGAGAATTCGGCGTTCGATCTTTCGATTCCTCGCTCTCCTAGTTCGATCGGTGAGGAACTTCAAGTCCAGATGACGAATAGCACCGAGAAAACGAAGTATTCCGGAAACCGTTTTAAGTACGATATCCAAAAAAAGACAGACCAAAGGTGGCAATCGATATTCTGGGTCCATGCCAGACCAGCGTGGTCGGACGAAGCGGTAGAGCATAAACCAGGTGCCGGATTTACTTGGGAATTTGAGTTTACTCAAGGAGGGCTCTCACGGCAAAACGACACGAATCCAGATTACTATGTCTGTAATTCCCTGTCAGAAGGCAGATATCGGTTTGTTTACTTCGGTTACGATACTCGTTGTATCGCCGCCGAGTTCATGATTTGAACCCAGCATCTTTCCAAATATTCTCACACAGTCATACCTGTCCACTCATGAGGTATGATGCAGTCTATGGAGTTTCCAAGAAACAACTTCGGACGACTGTTTCGTTCGTTCTCACATCGAAATCAACCGAGCCAACAATCCTCTCGAGATGGAGGTACGTTGACGCGTATTGACGCGCCTCGGCCTCTCAGGTGCGGACAAACTACTCGCTGCCACGTTGTTAACCAACACTGAGGAGGGCCATGGTTCTGTGTTGGTTAACCTTCGGCGGAGTGATAAAACCGTTCGCGATACAGGCTCACCTTTGGGACAGCCCTTACTCACTCCACAGGGCCGCTAGACGATCTTCAATTTCGTCGAGGACGAGCCGAAGCACGTCGTGATGGTCGGTTAGCCACGAGGCGTCGCACCGGATAGCAAAGCGGTCGTCAATAGCTAAGGAGGTACTGAGAACCTGTTGACTCACTCGTCTTCGAGCGCAGCGTAGATCTCCGCGTGGCGGCGTCCATCGATTTTCCCCATCTCGAGGGGAATTTCACGGCGTTCCGTGTCGCTCTCGACCGACTGATACCGCTCGTACAGTCGGGGGACTTCTTCCTCGACCGTCGACGAGGAATCGGTGCTGGACGCCATCTCTGTATCTGAAGGACTCATTAGGTCCCTAATCAGGATAGTCTTCCCTCAAGTGACCTGACGACTGCTTGACATCCTCCCCGCCCTAAAGGGCGAGGATTCCCGAGCGTTGGGATATTAGGGTTCGCAACTCACCTGTTCGCTCGGTGCGAAACGCCCCGAGGTTTGGTTGAACAGGTGGACTGCTGGCCGTGCCAAACGACCGTTACTCATATCCTCCGTCGGAGGACTCTGAGTTATCTTTCTGCGAATATTCACCGCGCCATTCACATCTGCGTTCATCGTCACACCGCACGACCCACAGACGTACAACCCACGCTCCACACGGTTCGCATCACGCTTTCGACCACAACACGAACACGTCTTACTCGTGTCTCGCTCTGAAACACGGTCAACGAGGATGCCGTGTTCTTCGGCCTTGTATCCGAGCAACGTAGTGAAGCGGTCGAATTCCCATCCGTGGAGTTTCTTGTTTCCACGCTTCCCCCAGTTTCGAGCATCACCGTTCTCGTCTTCACGAATCTTGCTCAAGTCACCGATGGCGATGCGACCAACCTCGTGGTCGATACACTGCTCAACGATATGCTTGGCGAGGGCGTGCAGGAAGTGGTCTTTCCGACGCGAGAGTTTCTGCCGGGCACGGAGCGCACGGCGCGACGGGCCGTTCTCGCCCTCAGTGTCGTACTCGTCACGGGTGAAGTAGTGCTTGTCCTGTTTGAGAACGTTCCCCGGATACAACTCAGCGTCACCGTCGTCGTAGGCGATAGCGAGGTAGTTCTTGATGCCGAGGTCGATTCCAGCCGTGTTGTCGCCGGGTGCGTCCTCGACAGGAATCTCGACTTTGCAGACGAGGTGGAGTTCCCATCGGTCGCCGTTCCACACGGCTCGAACCTGCTGGATGTTCTCCACGGTCACGTCCGGGCGCGTCTCGTACTCTGCGAGGATGAAGTCCGAGCGGTGGTTCTTGAGATTGAAGCCTTTGCTCAGACGGAGTTGGTTGTGCTTGGAATCGTGCTTGATACCCATCTGTTTCCACGTCACGGTGGAGCGTGGATGATTGTCGCCTCGCTTTCGGTAGCCGGGGAGATTCGCGTCTGTGTCGCCGTTCTTGCGCTTTTTGAACCAGCCGGTGAACGATTCAGCGAGTTCTTCGAGAACGCGCTGACTTGACTGAGAATGCAGGTCACTGTATCGTTCGTGGTCTTTTAATTCGCGCTTGAGGTCGGCTTCGGACGGAATCTCGCCAGTGTCATCCCATTCTTGCTGGATGTGGTAGCGGGCGACGTTCCACAGTTTGGATGCTGAGTGTCCGCAGTCATCGAGGTCGTCACTCACCTGAGAGTGGTTGACGATTTTTGCTCGATAGGTGCGGGTTGTTTCCAGCATCGGACTGTGTTCATAAGCACTTATGAGAAATAATTTATTAAAAGTAACGACCGAGACGTAGAATATCCGGTCTGCAATCGAACGTGGTTAGTGGAGGAGTTGTCGGCTGTATCCCCGCCCTGAAGGGTGAGGTTTTAGCCTTGAAACTTCCATAACCCACGTCCCTGTATCATATAAAGCCTCAGTCACCCTGGTGATTGGACATGATCTGTCGGTGTTGCGTCCGGACATTTCGTGGTCTCCGTCACCCCTGCTGGGGGCGGAAAACGCTACCAACCGGTAGCTGTCTTACAAGAACCACCATGCAGCGTATCTTGGTGAGAACACGGTATTCAGTCAATACGCTCGTCAGGTCGAAGTAGACGTATCTGTCGGGTCGTGTAGCTCCCAAAGCATCTCGACAGCGAGTGTCCCGATTCGGACGCCGTCAACATGTTCCACGTCAAGATCAACAGTTGCTGTCCGAAAGAGGTAACATTCGACGAGAATGCGAGATGCGACAGTCCGGACGGTCTCTTCGTCATAGCGGGCAAGAACGCCCGTCATCATCTCGTCGAAGTGGGCATCCTGTTGGTCGGTACGCGAACTGTGCCCACGATCAAGCAGGAAACAGCAAACGTCCTCGAACGATGGGTGGGCTGGATTTCCTGTCGCCTCATAGACTGGGTAGGGCGCGTCAGTCTCCGTCACAGGTCTTCCTCTAGTGACGATGGTCCCCACTCGTCCCCAGACCGTTGCTGGCGGACGTAGTGGAGCACTGAGTCGAGTGTCTCAGTATCCTCAATTTCCTCAAGCAGGCCCGCGAGTTCGCTTAGCCGTTGCTGACGATCGACGATTTCTGGATCGCCGTGCTCCGTCTCGATCGCGGCCACCTCGACGTGGCGGTCCTCGCTCCACCCACACGTCCAGCACTGCCGGTGGAGAATGACTTCTTCGCCCTGTTCGGTATCGAGAATTGCGTTGGCAAGGGGCGTCGATGGCGGCCGCCCGGGGCCGACCTCTCGAGAGACGTACGGCTCACCACAGTCCGGACACTCCATACGTCAAAGTCGGCTGGCATGCGCCTAAATCGTGTGGATGGGTCCACGGCGGGTCCACTCTCGGCCGACAGAAAGCACTTATCCGACCCTACTATACAGAACGAGCATGCATTCGTACTCGTTGGTCAGGAAACCACGTATTCGGTGACGCGGTCCGCACGACCTCGCCCCCTGTGGGCTCGTAGCGGGCTGCATCCTGGATACGTACATCACCATGGATGACGCTGAACTCCTCCGACGCGAACTGCGTGCCGCACGCGATGAACTCGTCCGCAAGGGCGCCGACGAGGCCGATGATCCAGTCGCGGCCGCAAGCCAGCTTCCGCTCATGCCTGAGCGTGATGACGAGTTCCTCCGGCTCGCACTCATGAGCGTGAACGAACTCGAAACACACATCGAACGTCTCGAGCGAGACCTCGATGACCTCAAGAACGGTCTCGACCACCCCGACGACTAATCCACACCGACGCTGCTGGAGCGGTATCCGTCGGTCCCCTCCAAGAGGGATACAAACAACGTCGGTGTCGCAGTCGTTCAGTCGATCTACAGACGTGTCGGCCACGCGCGCCCCATACCCGACGCTACCTCAGACCCAGTCAACCACTTGAATCGACTCACACCAAATCCACGATGAAGGTCTATCCAAAAATTCCACGCTACGACCACCCCATCGTTCCAGACGACTTCTTCGACGCAGACGACCTTGTCGTCGTCGAGAAGTTCGATGGGAGCGCCTTCCGCTTCGCACTCTACGACGAGCGCTATGCGGACGCTATCCGAGTGCTGTCAGTAAGGCCGCGGACGGAGACGGGAGTCTCGTCTTCGGAACACGTCGGTCCATCATGGGCTGCCATCGTGACTCACTTGGAGAGGTTGACGGGGCACTTCACCGTGCGGTTCGCTGCCTCCGTGACGGCGTCGACACGGAGGCGCTTCGACGCGTACACGATGAATACGCGAGCCCGCTTGTCGTCTATGCGGAGAATCTCGTCTACTCGACGCTCGACTACGGCTACACCGACCGCGAACTCCCAGCACTCATTGGTTTCGACGTCCTCCCGTTTGATCGTATCGAGACCTACACCCCCGCAGGGAACCCCTACACGGAGACTTTCGCGGGATTCCTCGACACACCCACAGTCTGGCGTATCCTCGAACGCATCCGCCACGAAGATACCCCGAGCGAGCGCTCGTTCCTCCCGGCGACAATCCTCGAAGAACAGAGTACTATCGATCCCGAGTCATTCGACGTGCCGCCGTCGTCACTTGCAGCGGGCGTCCACGCAGAGGGTGTCGTTGTGCGCAGCGACACGTATGAGCGCCGCGTGAAAATCGTCCGTGAGGCATTTCACGAGTTGAACCGTGAACAGTTTGGCCAGAATCCCGATGAGGCCGAAACGGGTGCGGAGTATCTCGTTGCAACCTACTGTACGCCGGCGCGTATCCGGAAAGAGGTCCGAACGATGGTCGTCGAAGATGGCCGCGAGTTCGGCCAGCACCTCATTAATGACCTTTATCCGCGAATTGTTGAGGACATTTGGGCCGAAAACTACCCCGAGATTATGCAACTCGACAGGGCGATCGTGCCTGGAAACGTCTATCCACTCGTCGCCGAGCGCTGTGTTGCCGAACTCCGAAAGATACAGACGAACGCTATGCTCAACGACGCCGACCCTACCACGATCTGGCAGCACCTCACCGAGTGATGACCGAGTATCCACGTGATGAGATTCGCAGGCGGGGTGGCGACCCTGAAGACATAAGCGACCGCTATCGCGACCAGAAACCAGCGTCGATCTCTGTCTCGTGGGCTGACTTCGTCGAAACAGTCTGTAACGAGGACGACACCATCGAGTACATCACGGCAATCCAAGAAGCACTCACGAGGCTCAGACGTCGCAAACGCGAGTGTGACATCGGTATGCCCATCTCAGCGCAGTGGGAGACCGACGTCCAACAGCGGCTGATCGCGAAGTACGCGTTTGCGATTCCAACACGCGAGGCACTGGAGTATCTGCGCGAGCAGGGGCCACTCATCGAACTCGGGGCATGGAAGGGCTACTGGGCGTCCGAACTCGACAACTGCGGTGCCGACATCACTGCCTACGACATCGATCCAATCCTCGATCCGTGGTTCCCAGTCGAGTCTGGCGACCAAGATGTCTTGTTGGAGTACAGCGAGACGGAGACACTCGTCCTTTGTTGGCCACCAGTCGGGCCGATGGCCTACGAGGCACTCCTCCTCCACGACGGTGACGTCGTCTACATCGGCGAGCGACCCGGAGAGGGATACAAGGCGTTCGCAGATATGCGATTTTTCGACGTCCTTACCGCTCGTTACGAACACGTCGCCCAGATCGACCTGCCGAGCCATCCGGGTGCAACAGACGATCTGCATCATTACCGGCCGCTGGATTAAACGTGTGCAGACGCTAGATCCAATCCGATCGCAGTTGGGTATCATTCGGAGGGCCAACCCAAGAGTAACCAGCATCAGTTGGCAGCTCGATAACGACTACTGCAGAACGCCCTCGTCGAACACCACTCCAAGGGCGTGTATCGATGATGAGCCAACAATCGTCACAGTCCTGGTGAGCACGCCCGTCCGGGTTCGCCGCCGACTGGACTGCGCAGTCGACGCAGACCGAATGAGTGACCCATTCGTCCTGTCTTGGTGTGGGCCACGCTAGTCTCGGTCTCGGGCGGGGGTGTCACAAAAAGGGACACCCCGTGAGCGTCTGCTGTCTCACTCGTCGTCCACGTCAGCACCGCGGCCAGCCGTCCAGCCACGGTGGAAGACGGCCAGCTGCATCGTTGAGCCAAACGCAGTGCTGCTCGGCTCGTGAACCAGAACGCGGTCCTCGGGGACCGGAGTGACGATGTCCGCGTCGATGAGCTCGCTGACAATGTACTGGGCCGTTCCGTCGTCAAGGTCTGCCATGTCGACGCTGCCGGCATCGCGGTCCTGGATAAGCTGTTCTTTTTCGAACTGTTCGTAGTCGCAACTCGTGTCGTCGTGCGGATCGGGACTAGGCATAGAGAGTCACGCAGCGCACCCTATTGCGTGCTGTACGTCTCACGGTGTGCACGAGAAACAGCCCAGTCGGAGAGTCAGTCCAGTTGCAGGTTGCGATAGCCGACAACGTTGCCGTCGTCGGTAATTAGCACTCATCGAGGAGTGAGATACCGTGCTCAACCACAGCGTCAGTAACGAAGAGACTCGTTTCAGTCTGGAGTGCTCGCATCAGCTTAGCCGCCGCTGATTTCTCGAGTTCTCCCCGTGTGAACGCAAGCACGAGAATCCCAATCGAGCCATGGACTTCCACATCGCGATCGTTCGCAGCGTCTCGTGCTGCAAGGTCGTCGGTCAGGAGTACGGCAGCGCGTTCAGATGCGATGGCGAGTGCAGCTGTCTCACCGGGATCCAACTCGACGCCAAGATCAGTTGTGTCACTCTCGACTAGTTCGTACTCAATGGTTTCGAGCGCAGGTGGGACCGTTCCCGCCTCGAGTTCTTGGTAGACAGTCTGTGGAATCAACAACTCATCGACGACCGAGAGCAAGCAAGCGCGTCAATCTCGTCGAGATGAATAATAGGGCCCGCATCAGCAACCGCGAGGATCACGCATTCAGTCCCCACCGAACGTCGTCTTCGATAGCCTGTACCTCCTGCTCTGCTCGTTTGACGCGGTCTCGACCGACGAGGTTGATTGCGGTCTCGCGGTCGATTTCGTCGTCTATGTATCGCGAGAGAACGAGGTCAACCCAGAGATCTTCGACGCCGCGTTCCAACGCCTGTTCAAGGATCTCTGATTCGGGGATGCCCCGCGCTTCGGCGATTTCTTGCACCCGTTCAGTAAGATCCGTGGCCATGGGTAGATGATTGCTCTGTGGTGGCGTAAACATCTGTGGACACCCTATGGGAGGTCTCAGAAACGACCTTGGACAACCGTTTCGTTCATTCTCACATCGACATCGTCCGAACCCCACTCTTCGCGAGATGGGGTTCCGTTGGCGCGTAGCGGTTGCACCACGGAGTGAGCAGAAGTAGCTGCGAGGGAGGTGTCATCACGACTAGACAGCAACAGAAACTAACCCCGAGACACAGCAACAGATCCGAACTATAGGTATTTCTCAATGAGTAAGTCGGCGAAGATGCTCTGTGGACGGAGGAGTGGGTCTGCAATGAACGAACGGTGTTCGGTCCATAGTTCGTCAAAGACTATACGAGGCTGATCAATGTGCGCCGCTGCGTCCTGGAATGCGTCTTGGAGATCGTTGTACCCGATGAGTTTGTTCGGGTCAGCATCGGGATCCATGTTGACGAGACGTCCGACCGACCGATTTGCTTCCGAGGAGTTCAGCCGAATTCCTCCAGTCTTCACGAGTGCTTGGAGGATATTCGTATCGAGGGCGACGTGAAGGTCATTGCGCCACTCGGGATTCACATTGAGGACGTCAACGGCAATGCGAAGGAACTCGTTGGCGATCTTCTGACCGATGTGTTTCTGCTCATATAGTCGACGAAACGCTTCGTCTCGGCTGTCCAAGGAGAGAACTGAAGTGGGATCGATGTTGGCCACGAGTATTTCGTACGCTTCTTGGCCCAGGGGTTGAGAGCGGGCCTGAATCACGCGTTTGAAGACTGTATCTAAGTCCTCCGTGGAGGGTGGAATCGACACAGAATAGACGAGCTCGAATTCCGATCGTGTCTCTCGACGATGCCGATTGACGACACCCTCCTCGTCGAGTCGCTCTGCAAGTCGACGAATCCGAGTTCTGTCAATGTGCACGAAAAACGCTAACAGCTGTGGTAGTAATAAATCTAATCTGAGTGAGCCTCCAGAGACGGGCGATGTCGCCCTTGGCACGGTTTGCGGCGTGTGACACGACTTCACGACTTGGTCTTGACCACAGTAACCAGCGAAGCGGGAGAGAGTGTAGGACACTCTACCTGCACCGCGGTTGACCGTTCAGTCGCGGTCAAAGACAGCGAGCTATAGTTTCTCGAACTGTGTGGAGTAACACTCGTGTCGTCGAAGAGATTGGGATCAGCCATAGTGAGTCACGCTGCGCATGCTGTCACGTGCTGCATGTTTCTGGCGTTGAAGAGACGTATCGCGTCTCGTTCGCATCGTACAGGATCTGCAGTTCTGCGAATTCATCAGAACCCGGTGGACTGCAAGACACTAAAACGCAAAGTGTTCTAGAGACGCCGATAAACAACCCATGCGAGACTGTGACTCTTACTCACTTCACAGGGCAGCTATCCGGTCTTCAATGTCGTCGAGGACGAGTCGAAGCACGTCGCGATGGTCGGTCAGCCACGAAGCGTCGTCGCCGGGGTGGGGCGAGTCGGCGGGGAGTCGGAAGAATTCTGTTGGCTTACTCGTCTTCGAGTGCGGCGTAGATCTCTGCGTGGCGGCGTCCGTCAAGTTTCCCCATCTCAAGGGCGATCGCATGACGTTCCTCGTCGCTATCGGCCGCCTGATACCGCTCGTATAATCGGCGAACTTCTTCATCGACCGTCGCCGAGGAATCGGTGCTGGACGCCATCTCTGTGTCGAACATACTCTGTGTGTCCCTTTATCAGTTGCGACGAGCGCACGCTCGGAAGTAGATCACTGCGGTCTCAGTGTCGACGGCGGATTCATCGGTCGCAAAGCGGTGCAGTAAGGCGCGAATTTCGTCACCGTAGTCGAACGTGTACCCGTTCAGCATGTAGAAGACGACTACCGTTCGGAGCGCCGTTCGCTTGTTCCCGTCGACGAACGGATGATCCGCAACAAGAAGCCGCATCAGATGTACCGCTTTTTCATGCAGTGTCTGTGGAACCTCCCCAAAGTATCCTTCAGAGACGTACTGCACTGCAGATTCGATTGCGTCCTCCGATCGAATTCCGGGTTCTGTGGCGTCGCCCTCGTCAACGATCTGCTCGTGGAGATCGAGAATGAGCTCGACCGAAGGATACGCGACGTCGTCAGTCACAATTGCGACTCTCTCGCGCTAGCCAATAGTCGTTTCTT
>NZ_JPES01000030.1:0-24972 GCF_000730175.1 Haloferax sp. ATB1
CGCCCGAGCCGTCGGCGGACGCCCCCGTCGTCCCGGTCGGCGTCCAATCGCCCGACGCGGTCGGCTCCGAGTGTACGTCCGCCCCGTCTCCCCCGTCCCCCGAACCCGACGGCGTCCAGTCCCCGTCTCGCGCGGGCCTGTTTTTCGCCGCCGCCTCGCCCCGGCCGCTCGGGGTCCAATCGCCGGCTTCGCCGTTGCTGTCGCCGTCGTCGGTGTCGGCTGCGCCGTCGGTCTCGTCCCAGTCGCCCGAACTCGCGGCGACCCACGCGCGCTCGTCGTCGCCCAGTCCGCGGACCTGCGAGGAGCGCCGGTCGAGGTCGTCGCCGGAGTTGAACGACCACGAAAGCGAGTGCCAGCGCCGAATCTTCGCCGCCACGCCGGGGTTCGTCCCCGCGGCGACGAGGTCGCGGTAGCACACCTCGCCGTCGACGATAGCGGCCGCGTCGATGTTCGCCCCGGCGAGGCACTCGGCGGTCGCCGGGCCGACGTATTTCAGGTCCTGTAGCTCGGTCGGGACGCCGTCGCTCGCGCGGTCGCCCCGCGGTCTGAGCAGGTGGGTCAGCGCCTCGTCGGGGTCCGATGGCCCCTCGTCCGGCCCGTTCGCCCGGTCCGTGCCCTCCTCGTCGCTCCGGTGCGCGTCCGAGACGGCTTCCCCTCCGTCCCCGCCCGCGTCGTCTTCGTCGTATCTGCCGGCGTCATTCACCCCAATCACCGTTGCATATCCCCATTCTTGCGCCCGACTTGAGTCTTCCCGTGACAGTCACGAGTCTGTCACTATTCCGAACGCATCGGCAAGTTTTACCTCCCCACCTCGCGCAGACCCGGACATGTACGATACCGAAGATATCGACACGGTGGGCGTCGTCGGCGCGGGAACGATGGGCAACGGCATCGCGCAGGTGGCCGCGATGGCCGGCTACGACGTGGTCATGCGCGACCTCGAAACGGAGTACGTCGAACGCGGCCTGTCGGCCATCGACGACAGCCTCTCGCGGTTCGTCTCCAAGGAGAAACTGACCGAGGACGAGGCCGATGCGACGAAGGGGCGCGTCTCGGGGACGACCGAACTCGCGGACCTCGCGGACTGCGACCTCGTGGTCGAGGCGGCGGTCGAGAACATGGACGTCAAGCGCGAGGTCTTCGCCGACCTCGACGACATCGTGCCGGAGGGCGTCGTGCTGGCGACGAACACCAGCACGCTCTCCATCACGACCATCGCGGCCGCGACAGAGCGCCCCGAACTCGTCGTCGGCCTCCACTTCATGAACCCCGTACCGATTATGAAGGGCGTCGAGGTCGTCCGCGGCGAGAAGACCGACGACGAGGTCGTCGCGTTCGCCCACGACTTTTCGGAGGCCCTCGGCAAGGAGACGTGGGAGTCCGACGACAAGCCCGGCTTCGTCACCAACCGCATCCTCATGCCGTGGCTCAACGAGGCATCCGCGCCTACGACGAGGGCGTCGCCGAAAAGGAGGACATCGACCGCGGCATGACTCTCGGCACGAACGTCCCGATGGGGCCGCTCACCCTCGCGGACCACATCGGCCTCGACATCTGTCTGGACGCCTCCGAGACGCTGTTCGAGGAACTCGGCGACCGCTACAAGCCGGCGTACCTGCTCAAGCGCAAGGTCGCGGCGGGCGACCTCGGCAAGAAGACGGGCAAGGGCTTCTACGAGTACGACTAGGTACGACTGACGGCGCTTTCCGGCGGTCGCGGGCGTCTTCCACCGTGGGCCGCAAGGAGACGAAACTGTTGCCCCGCGAAGGGGAAGGCTATCAATCCTGAAACCCCGCGCGAACGCTTTTTATGCCGTCCCGCGTGAAACTCTCACAATGATTACGGTCGAGAACCTGCGGAAGACCTACGGCGACTTCCCCGCCGTCGTGGGAAGCGACTTCTCGGTCGAGTCGGGCGAGGTGTTCGGCATCGTCGGCCCCAACGGCGCGGGGAAGACGACGACGCTGAAGATGCTCGCCGGACTCGTCGAACCGACCGGCGGGTCGGCGTCGGTGCTCGGATACGACCCCGAGGAGCCGGCGATGCGGCGCAAACTCGGCTTTCTCCCCGAGGAGTCGCCGCTGTACGAGGACATGACGGCACGGTCGTATCTCCGATTCTTCGCCGACCTCTACGACGTGCCCCGAGACGTGGCCGACGAGCGAACCGGCGCGGTGCTCGACCGCCTCGACCTCGAATACCGCGACCGCCGACTCGGCGACATGTCGAAGGGGATGAAACGAAAGGTCGCCATCGCCCGGTCGCTCGTCAACGACCCCGACCTGCTCATCTACGACGAACCGGCCAGCGGCCTCGACCCGCTGACGACGAACGTCGTCCTGGAGTTCGTCCGCGAACTCCGCGACGAGGACAAGACCGTCGTCTTCAGCGCGCACAACCTCTTTCACGTCGAGTCCATCTGCGACCGCGTGGTCATCATGAACCGCGGGGAAATCATCGCCCGCGGGACGGTCCCCGAGATTCGCGCGGAACACGGCGAGACGACGTACCGCGTGTTCACGACCGTCCCGCTCGCGGAGACGCTCCCCGCGGACGACGAAGTCGACGGCGAGGAGCGCCACGTCGCGGTCGTCGACGAGATGGCGGCCGTCGAATCGCTCCGCGAGCGCGCCGAGGCCGCCGGCGGCCGCGTCGCCGACATCCGAACCGACGAGGCGTCCTTAGAGGACATCTTCCTCCGCCTCGCTCGCGAGGCCCCGACGACGAGCGAAGCCGAGGGCGGCCGCGGGGAGGCGGCTCCCGGTTCGCGCGGCGGCGACGAGCACGAACCGCGCGTCGTCGGAGGAAACAGCCAGTCGTGACCGACCTCAGAACGCGGCTCGTCGCACACGCCCGGACCGTCCTCCGAATCGCCCGCTGGGAGGTGTCGCGCTCGGCGGGGACGCTCGACCGCCGAACCGCCGTCATCGGTCTCGTCGACGTCCCCGTCGCTCGGCGGGATGGCGGGCCTCTTCGGCGGCGACACCAGCGGGTCGCCGGCGAGCATCAGCCCGCCGTTCCCGTTCGCCTCGCTCGTCCTCGCGTTCGCCTTCCTCGTGCCGATGAACTTCGTGATTCAGGCCTACGGGTCGAGCGTCCTCAACGAGCGCATCAACCGCCGCGGCGAACTGCTCCTCGTCGCGCCCATCTCGCCGGGCGACATCGTCGCCGGCAAGACGCTCCCGTACCTGCTCGGCACGGTCGCTATCACCGTCGCCATCGCGGCGGCGGTCGGCGGGGGCGTCGTCTCGGTGGCCGCGGTCGTCCCCATCGGCCTCCTGTTTCTCGCGTCGACGTTCGTCGGCGCGATGTTCGCCCGCTCGTTCAAGGAACTCACGTTCGTCACGGTGACGGTGTCCGTGTTCCTGACGACGTACACGTTCGTCCCGGCCATCTTCACGAACGTCACGCCCATCGCGCTCATCTCGCCGTTGACGCTCGTCGTCCGCGACCTCGCGGGCGAGTCGATTCCGCTCGGCGAGTTCCTGTTTTCGGTCGGGCCGATTCTCCTCGCCGCGGGCGTGTTGTTCCTCCTCGGCGTCGGCGTCTACCGCGAGGAGGACATGTTCACCCAGCGGCCGGTCCCGCTGAAGTTTCTCGACGCGCTCGACAGCCGAATCTCGCGGGCGCGCTCCGTGGCGACCCTGTCGGCGCTGTCGATTCCGTTCGTCTTCATCGCCGAACTGCTGGCCATCGCGGTGCTGTTCGTCCTCCCGGTGGACCTGACCGTCCCGATGATTCTGCTCGCGGTCGCGGTCATCGAGGAGTTGGCCAAGAGCCTCCACGTCCTCGCGGCCTTCGAGAAGGCGCGCTTTTCCCGGACGCTCCGGTCGTCGCTCGTCCTCGGCGGGCTCTCGGGGCTCGGCTTCTTCGTCGGCGAGAAGTTCACCGCCATCGCCCAACTCGCCGGGTTGCAGTCGCTCACCCTCGGACAGACCGCCTTCGCGCCCTCCGGCGTCGGTATCGCCGACGGCACCGGCGTGAGCGCCCTCGTCGTCCTCGGGCTGTTCCTCGCGCCGCTGGCGCTCCACGCGGTGACCGCCAGCGTGACCGCCCTCGGGGCGAGTCGGGGGGCGCTCGGCCTACGGTGTCGCGCTCGTGGGTGCCATCGTGATTCACCTCGTCTACAACCTCCAGGTGGTGAACGCCCTTGGGTAGCCCGCGACTCGCCATCGCCCGGCGCGAACTCGGCAGTCTCCGCAAGGAAAAGACCATCGTGCTGGCGCTGGCCATCCAGCTGTTCGTCGCGGCGTTCTCGTCGTTCCTCGTCGTCGGGCTCGTCTCGCTGTACGACCCCGGTTCGGCGAGCTATCAGGTGGACGTGGCCGTCACGGGCGACGAGGAGGCGGTCGAGGACCTGCTGCGCGCCGTCGGAACCGAAGACGGACTCAGCGGGCGGCCGTACGCCTCCTCGTCGGACGCGCTGACGGCGTTCCAACAGCGGGAGGTCGATGCCGTCTTAGAGGCGTCCACGGGCGAGGACGGCAGGATACGAGTCGCGGCGGTCGCGCCCGATACGGGCGTGGAGACGACGGCGGTCGTCACCCGCCTCCGCGACGCGCTCCGCGAACTGGAGCGCAACGAGCGCGCGGAGCGGAGCGCGTTCCTCGCCACGGACCCGCTTTCCCTCCCGCCGGCGGCGGAGTCGAGCCCGTACTTCGGCTTCACCTACACGGTGCTCGTCCCGCTGTTGTTGTTCCTGCCCGTGTTCATCTCCGGGTCGCTGGTGGTCGATTCGCTCACGGAGGAGGTCGCCCGCGGGACGCTCGAACTCCTGCGGGTCGCGCCCGTGAGCTTCGCGGCCGTCGTGGACGGAAAGCTCCTCGCGGCCGGCGGGCTGGCCCCGGTGCAGGCCATCGCGTGGATGTTCCTCCTCCAACTGAACGGGACGGCCATCGAGAGCGTGCCGTGGCTGTTCGGCATGGTCGCCGGGCTCTCGGCCGTCGTCGTCACCCTCGGCGCGGCGGTGGCGATTACCTCGCCCGACCGCCGGGTCGCCCAACTCCTGTACTCCATCGGCGTGCTCCTCGTCTTCGCGGGCACGTCGCTTCTGCCCCTGAACCCCGCGAACACGGCCGCGCGACTGGCGCTCGGAACCGCGGGCGTCGGCGCGAAGGCCACCGTCGCGGGGCTGGTCTTCGTCGGCGTCGTCGCGCTCGTGGGCCTCCGAATCCTCGTCGACCGCGTGGACCCGAACGAACTCGGCTGAGGCTGTCGCCCCGTTTTCCGACCCCCGTGCGTTCGGGCTCCGCCGACACCGCACCGGAAGTCGTACAAGCCCCGAGTCCGAGAGGCGACACATGCCACTCGGAGGAACCGCGAAGAAGCTCCAGAAGGTCGCAGAGATGGCCGAAGACGTGTACAAGAAGCTCAACGAACTGCGCGAGCAGGTCGTCGAGGTCCGCGAGACGGTCAACGAGACGAAGTCGCGCGTCGACCGGCTCGAAGCCGAGAACGCCGAACAGCGGGCGATTCTCGAAGCCATCGCGGAGGAACAGGGCGTCGACCTCGACGCCGCAATCGCGCAGGCGCACATCTCCGAGGCCGAGGAGGACGCGGCCGGAGACGAGACTGAGACCGTCGCCGACGCCGCGTCTGAGTCCGACGCCGCCACGTCGAGCGACGCCGCCACCGACGAGGCGTAACCCGACCCAACACCCGTCTCCGTTCCCGTCTGTATCTTCGTCGCTCTCCGCGCTCTTTCGGTCTCGCACTACCGCGCACAGCCTCGGCCTCCCGAGGGGTCCGTCTTCGGCCGGCACGAAACACCCCGACGGGGGCCCGGCCCTCGACGGGCGACAACGGGATGAAAACGTTCAGGGTACGGGGCAACTTTTGCCCAGGTATGACCACGCACCGCGAACCCCTCGACTCGGTGCTCGACGCCGTCGGCGAGACGCCGCTCGTCAGAGTCCACGCGTCGCCCGACGAGGTGCCCGTCTACGCGAAGCTCGAATCGTTCAACCCGGGCGCGAGCGTCAAGGACCGCATCGGGAAGTACATGCTCGAACGGATGCTCGAATCGGGCGAACTCCCCGAGGGCGGAACCATCGTCGAGCCGACCGCCGGCAACACCGGCATCGGCTTCGCCGTCGCGGCCGGGCAGCTCGGCATCCGCGCGGTGTTCGTCGTCCCCGAGCGGTTCAGCGTGGAAAAGCAGACGCTCATGCGCGCGCTCGGAGCCGACGTGGTGAACACGCCCACCGCCGACGGGATGGGCGGCGCTATCGACCGCGCGCACAAGCTCGCCGACGAACTCGACGACGCCGTCGTCCCCCAGCAGTTCTCCAACCCGCTCAACCCCGAGGCGCACTACGAGACGACCGCGCCCGAGATATACGACGCGCTCGACGACGAGGTCGGCGCGCTCGTCGCCGGTTGCGGCACCGCGGGCACGCTCATGGGAGTGGCGCGCTACGGCCGCGAGCGCAACGAAGACACGTTCGTCACCGCGGTCGAACCCGAGGGGTCGCTCTACGCACAGCTCCACGGCCGCGACGTGGCGGAGGCGTCGTACAAGACCGAGGGCATCGGCACGCACGACCCCGCGACCAACGAGCTGTTCGACCCCGAACTGGTGGACGAAATCGTCCAAATCGGCGACCGCGACACCCACGCCGAGATGCAGCGCCTCGCCGCGGAGGAGGGTCACCTCGTCGCGTCGAGCGCCGCCGCCAACTCGCTGGCCGCAATCGACGTGGCCGAGCGCGCCGCCGCCGGCGACATCGACCTCCCGCACGACGCCGTCGTCACGGTCTTTCCCGACTCCTCGGAGCGATACCTCTCGAAGGGCGTCTACGGCGACTTCGAGTCGTGGGAAGGCTAGCGGAGACCGCCTCGAAGCCGGTCCCGGTCGATTCGCCGCGTCGCCGCCCGCTCAGGCGAGCCGCGAGTGCTCGACCTTGAAGCACCGGTCCTGAACGAACGAGAGCCCCGCCTCCTCGGCGCGGGCGGCCGCGTCGTCGTCGCGGATGCCGAGCTGGAGCCAGACCGCCTTCACGTCGCCCCGGTCGGCCGCGCGGTCGATTGCGGCGTCGACGATGTCGCCCGCCTCCTCGGACGGTCGGAACACGTCGACGATATCGACGTCTTCGTCCACGTCGGCGAGCGAGTCGTACGCCGTCTCGCCGAGAATCTCGTCGTGGAACGGGTTGATGGGGACGACGCGGTAGCCCTGTCTCTGTATGTACGACGGGACGTCGTGGGCAGGCTTTCCGGGCGTGGCCGAACAGCCGACGACCGCGACGGTCTCGGCGTCGAACAGCGCGCGGATGTCGTCGTCGCTGGTGATGGGCATACCTACGACGTGGCCGGCTTCGGATAAAAACGTCAGGCGGCTGTGCGACGCGGCCGCCGTCTCGACGCCCACAGTCGTCGTCTCGGCGGTCGCCGACGCGAGCGGAGCCGACTAGTGGTCGGCGATGCGGATGTCCGGCGGCGCGTCCTCGTGGGTCGTGATGATGCCGTCGAACAGCTGTTTGATGGTGTTCATCGTCCGGTCGTCGTGGGCGTCGGCGTCGATGGTGAACAGGCCGAGGCCGCCCACGCTCTGGATGCGGCCGGTGAACACGTGGAGGAACCTGAAGACGGTCTGGAGGTCGGCGTACATCAGGAGCGTCGACAGCGAGTGGAGCATGATGCGGTTCCCCGGAAGTCCACGGCCCTGGTAGTACTCCTGGAGAATCTCCGAGAGTTTGATTCCGATTCCGGTCATGTCGACCGGCGACGACGTGTAGCGGATTCGCTCGTCGTCGCGGACCTCGCCGACGCCCTGCTGTTTCGTGACGCAGTCGACGACCGCGACGGGTTTGCCCTCGTAGTCGAGTCGCTTGCCGAAGTCCGAGAGGATGCGGTCCGCGCCGTCTTTGGTGGTGACGATGACGGAGCCCTCGCCGGTTCGCGTCCCCTCCGCGAGGATGTCGAGCGCCAGCGAGCGCTTCCCGGTCAACGGCGGTCCGACGAGGAGGAGGTTCGTGCCCGGTTCGACCTCGACGTCGAGATCAGCGCCCAGGTTATACATGCAGGTACCTCGGCTCGATGTCGTCGACTCCGAGGAATGCACTCGCCTGACGCTTCCGCTCGCCGGGGGTCATCGGATAGTACGACCATACAGTGAGCCGGTAATATTCTTTTTGATTGGAGGATCGAACACTTCCGGTTCGTCGGGGTGTTCCCCGGGAACTGACCGGTCGCTCGGCCCCGGTGTTTATAAAAGTCCCCTCGCCGGTCCCATCGCCCGTCCGAGGATGAACGCGAACGCCGCGAGGAACATCCCGTGTTTGAGTCGACGCTGGGCCGCGGCGGGGTCACTGAACGACCGGGCGGCGGCGACGAGCATGAGCGCGTCGGCGGGGACGACCGCACCGAGGTACGCCAGTCCGAACTCGCCCCAGACGAACGGCACCGCGCTCGCGCCGACGGCGACCGCGAGGACGGCCGCACCCAGCCACAGCGACGCCGCCTCGCCGACAACGATGGGGAGCGTCCGAAGCCCCTCGGCTCTGTCGCCGTCGATGTCTTCGACGTCTTTGACGATTTCGCGGGTCAGCGTCGCCAGCGCGGCGAGCACGCAGAGGACGGCCGCGCCCAACGGCTCGCCGATGGCCGCGCCGCCGAACAGGAACGTCGAGCCGGTGAGCGCGGCGACGACGACGTTGCCGACGCCGGGGAGGCCCTTGAAGAACTCCGTGTACGCGAGGAGCGCGACGAGATTGACCACGGCGATGGCGATGGCGACGACCGGCAACACGAGCGCCGAGACGACCGCGCCGCCGAACAGCGCGACGCTGAACCACTTGGCCTCGGCGGCGCTCACCGCCCCGCGAGGAATCGGCCGGTCGGGCCGGTTGATGCGGTCGATTTCGCGGTCGAAGTAGTCGTTGATGGCGTTACCCGCTCCCGTGGCGAACACGGTGGCGAGCATCGCTGCGACGACGACGACCGCGTCGCTGGGGGTCGCCCCCGCGACGAACGCCCCGGTGAACGTGAGCACGCCCGCGGCGACGGCGTTTCCCGGTCGGGTGAGTTCGACGAACCCGCGCGCCCGCGCTCCGAGAGACATACCCCGTACTGTTCGGAGGTCGGGTATAAATCGCGCGGAGTCGCCGCCTCGAATCAATCCATTTAAAACAATCCACGACTGACGAAGTTGTGTAGGGCGCTTAGCTCAGTCTGGACAGAGTGCTTGGCTTCGGACCAAGTTGCCGTGGGTTCAAATCCTGCAGCGCCCATCCAAAATTTGGGGCCTTCGAGGCCGAAATTAAAAGACCGAGAGACGGCTCCACGCCGTCGATATCGGCCAAATCGGGCGTTTCTCAAAATCGGCGAGAAAATTATTCCCTCAGCTCCCATGCAACGGGTCGCCGTCGTCGGGCGAAATTAGAAGCCAAGAGGGGTGCATGATAGATGTCTCACGTTCGTCGCGAGAGACATCTATGGCGGTACGTCGAGTACCGGTGTGGGAGCTGTCACGAGTGGTGTCTCGTCGATCACTCGACGCGCGCGGCGAAGATGCGCGAGTGCAAAGACTGCGCGCGCATTCCCGCCATCGAGGACGAGATTCGGGACCATCGTCTCACCTCGCTGTTGTGGGCGCACCAGCTGGCCGAGGAAACCACCGCAAGGACCGGAACAGCGGAGGGCGGGTCCCAGTCCGCCCGGAGCGGCCGGAAGCAGGGGCTTGCCCCTGACCCGGAAGGCGGTCCGCATGAGGCCGGCGGCCGCCGGCCGAAAACGAGCGGCGGTAAGGCCCAGTGCCGTCTGAGCGATTTTATCCGCACAGACGGGGGTAACGGTGAGTAGCGAGGGCACCCCCGCATCCGGCGGGCGCGACTCACCAGCCGACGGTGTGGCCTCTCGGCCTTCCAAGGAGACTAACTCTGTAGAGCCGTCTACCGCCGGTTCTCCAGCAGAGGACAACTACGACGAACGAGTCCACGAACGCGTACTGGAGTTCACCGAGAAATACCCTGAACTGGCCGAAACGCCGGTGTGCGAAACACACGGTCGAAAACTCCGGCGCATCGTGACCGAAGCGGACTGGCGCGATACGTACGTAGAGGCAGAAGACCCGATGGAAAACGGGTTCTACGTGACGGAGTTGGAGAAACGCCGGGCGGCGACGTGGGCGGACGCGTTGAGCGCGTTTCTCACCTCGCACGTCGACTACAAAGGACTGCTCGCGCGCTTCGCGAACGACGACGGCGATGAGTTCGAACTCCCGCTGACCGACGCGTGGGGCGAGACGTACTCGCGCAAGCAGTACGCTCGCGCGCTCGCGCTCCAGCGACAGATGGGCGGCGGTGAACGGCCGTCCGGCGGCGAAGCAGTCGCGGCGTGGGGCTCGCCCGCGACCGCGATGCTCACCTTCACCGCTTCGTCCGTACCGAACGGGGAGCGACTGCCGCCGGTCGAACACACCGACGCGCTCCACGACGCGTTTTCGTACGATGGCGTGCGCGACACACTCCGTAACACGATGGAGTATCATCTCGGTCTCGACGCCGACGAGTGGGGTTACTGGCTCCAAGCAGAACCGCACGGAATGGGTGGCGACGGAAGCGGAATGAACGCGTGCTACTCGCATCTGCACGTAGGCGTCTACTTCGATGCGGCTGACCTCGACCTCGAAGCGGTTGGCCCGGAGTTTGAACGGGTGATAGACAAACACGTCGCGGAGTGCGAATACGCCTCGTTCAGTGCCCACGACTACAGAAATACGGACTACTTGAATGACTCCGACGGGTGCATCTCGCTGAACGCCGGCGTCGAAAATATGGGTTCGTACCTCGCCGCGTACATGGGTGGCTATACGGAGGAATTGCTGGACAAGCCGGTCGAATACCTCGCGTGGGGCGCAATCTACTGGTCAGCGGCTCGACGCCGAACCTCTCGGTCAAAAATTGTCACGGAAGCCATCAAAGCCGATGCGTGCGAACAGCGTGCGGAATCTAGCGAGTCGAACCAGACCGACGCACACGGTGAGTCCGTCGTATGGAACGACGGGCGCGGCCCCGACGTAGTGTGCACGTGCTGTAACTCCGGCTGGGCCATCGACCAGGAACGGCTCGACGAACCAGTATCTGATGACGATCTCTCCGAAGCCCTCGCGGATGGTGGCGAGTCGGACGCCTCGCGTTCGGAACGCTCGTTGGCTGAACGCTGGCCGAGCGCTAAAGCGGCAGTGAGTGTCGGTGAATCGCCGACGAAGACGCGGATACGGAAGCGTGTGGAAACGGAACTGAAGTACAGCGACGAGACGCCTTCGGTGGCGTCGATGCTCGGCCGGAACATGATTGACCCGAAGCACGCCGAGTTCGTCGAATCGGTGATGCACGGCGAGGACGACTCCGAACCGGAATCGTTCCGCCGGGTATCGCTCTCGTCTGAGTGGCGACTGGAAGCGATTATCGACCGCGACGGCGAGGAGCACCTGCCCGGAGGCGGCGGCGTCGACATGGCCCCGCTGAAGCTACCACTCCAGCGGGTTCTGCAAGAGACGCGGCTCCAGTACGACCTACAGAAAGGCGAAATGTGGCGCTGCACGGAGTGTAACTTCGGTATCTACAACAAACACCAGATGGCCCGGCACTTGGTCGAAGGTCACGGCCTCGACCGACCGGAGAGTGCCGACCACGTCCTGCACGTTGAGGACTACTTCGACAAAGACCGCGAGTGTATGCGGCATCCTGCTCACGATTCATATGAATCTAAGTCCAAATCATATGATTCTGTGGCACTGTCTAGTTAAGCCAGTTTGAGGAACGAGCAGGTCATTGAGTGAATTGGTCATGACGCTCGCAGACCTGCTCAGCGAGTGCTTTGCGGTGGATTTAGAAGAAACTTGGGAGCGTGAGCGGACGGCAACGCCCGTTAGGGCGTTCGCCGTCCAGCTCCACGCGACCGGTTGTTCACTCAGAGAGACAAAAGAAATTCTTCGATTACTCGGCGTTGAACGCTCCCACCAAGCGGTTTGGCAATGGGTACATCGGCTGGCTGACAGCGGTCACAACCCGCCTGAGGCGAAGCCGAAGAGGGTTGCGGTCGACGAGACCGCTGTCAAAATCAATGGCGAGTGGTCTTGGTTGTACGCTGCAATAGACATCGAGACAAAGCTGATTCTTGACGTCGAATTGTTTGGACGACATGGTACCGACCCGGCTGCTGCGTTTCTCCATCGACTTTCCGAGAAACACGATCTCTCAGACACTGTGTTTCTCGTTGATGGCTACGGCTATCAGACTGCCCTCTCTCGATTAGGATTGAGCGGTCGGCTGGACTACGTTGAGCGAAACCTCATCGAAAAGTGGTTTCACACCCTCAAAATGCGAGTCGACCGCTTCCATAATTCGTGGGTGGGCAGTCACGGAAGCGTCCGCGAATGGTTCATACAATTTGTGCAATACTACAATTTTCAGAGACCGCATCAAGCGCTCGATGGGCGAACACCGGTTGAGGAGGTCACTAACTAGACGGTGCCTCATCAACTGTTACCTCGCGGGTTCGACAGTACGTGAACGACTCCCCAGAAGCTGTGCTCCCTGAGCCAGCGATGAGCTTGGCTTGACGTCTGGGTCGTTCCCCTGAGCCAGTAATTCCTCTCGAACACGTGGCTCGAAGTCCTCCTTTAGTTGCGCGAGCGTTACCATATCTACCATTATCTCTCACACACGTTTAATGGCCAGCCAGCGGTCAAGTGAGATATGACCCGGAACTTACGAGCGGAACTGATTGACGAATTTTTCGATTCCAGAACCCCGCCGTCTGCCGTTCAACGATCAGACCGGTCGCGTGCAAACACACAGAATGAATACAAACCAAGGGACGGGAGGGGGATGATTGGAGGAGGTTTTCGTGTCATCTTCGTCCCGTAGCAACGATGATTGAACGTGAATTAGACCTTCAGTTTGTGGAAATCGGTGACGATGAGGCGCCCTTTGCGACAGCTGTTCGCCTGGGAGTTATGCCAAGCGATTGTGGGTCTATCATAGTAGCCTTGTAGTCTTGCTGCGATTATTGAGTTGGTCTTCTTGTAGCTGAGGAGGGTCACAGAACTCGACGAGTGTACTGGACTGGGCGAATCACTAAGACTACTTGTGGACTTTGTTATTGTATGCCACGCTGCCCAAATTGTGGTAATCGAGTCAAGGAGGAGCACTCCTACTGCGGACAATGTGGGTATCCGCTTGCTGCAGTTGACGATGATGCAGATAAAATTCCTCCAGCGGGGACGGCGGCAAGTCGTCAAGGCTTCCTTAGCGGGCGTTCCCTCCAGTATTTAGTTGATGTGCGGAATGGGGAACAAGTACTGGATCCAGAGACAGTGGGCTACTCGAATCTATCGCGGGATGTGGGTGCTGGACTAGCTGACTTTGCGAAAGTTGCGCTGATTTCTGATGTCAACCTACTCGCTCTTGTTCTTGACAATAGTAGTGATGCTGATGTCCTAAGTGAGGATGTCGATCAGCTCAATCGGTGGCAGGCCCAGGAACGAATGATGTGGATGGGACTGCTACAGGTGCCGAAATTGTACGACCGAGCATTCGGGACGGAATGGGATGACGAGTTCTCGGAACGATTAGAAGAGCTCTCGGGTAAGGCTGTGGAATTCTTCGAGGAGGAGCGAGACCGTTCATAGTGGAGACAATTAGGCGAGAAGCCGCAGAGTTCGCTGTCCCAACAAAGACATACACGATGTCGACTCTGGTGGCTGTTTAACAAGGTACTGGTGTGGCCAAGTATTTGTTCCTCTGTCCGTGCGATGGGTTTTGTGTAATCAGAATACTGCACTCGTATTGAACGCAGATTCTTGCGCCGAAACCGCCGTACTTCACGCGTTACCGTTCTGTTAGTTGTCATCTTCTGCGCTCAACTGTTCCGGTTCGCGCCAATTGTCAATGGATCCTATGTAATCGGCAGACAGTGTTACGAAGAGGAGTGACTTCTTGGCGGAAATCCGGAGGAGTACCACCCATTTAGTGGAAAATATTGCCTGTATAACCTGCCGAAGGCTAACTGCATTAAGTGGGTGGTTATTCTGCTGAGTTGATGACCGACCGGCGTGACGATGTAGAGTTCGTAAAGGAACGCCTCTCTGAGGATCCCACAGAGGAATTTCTAGAGCAGATAGCCTCTACCGTCGTCGATCAGATGGCGGATTCGTTTCCTGAACTCACACGCAAGTCACGCCCGATGAACGAGGTCTTGGATGAGTTTCGGGGAAACAAACTAGAAGAAGTGAGCTCGACAGGCCAGTATAAGCGGAAAATAGACTACCTTCAGACATATCTCGAAGACGAGGCGGATATCGAATCGACTGATAACCTCACGAGCGAGGACGTTGAGCGATACGATAAATGGCGGAAGTATGAGTCCCTGTCTCGGGACGAACCGTTAGCGGACACTACGCTTAGCGACGATATGTATCTCTTCCGCGAGTTCATTCAATACCTGATCGAACATAGAATGGCTCCGGTTCGCTTCGAGAAGTGTGTCGAAATCCCCGAAATAGACTATGCCGGAGGCGAGGGTGTCGACGAGAAGAAACTTGATCCAGAGATTGCGAAAGCGGCGCTGGACTACCTTCGAAAATACGAGTACGCCGATATAGAGCATGTTTCAATGGAGTTGATGTGTCAGTCTGGCCCGCGGAAAGCTGGATTGATCGGCCGTGATATATCTGATTTCGACTATGAAGAGCGGGTTCTCCAGTACGAAACCGACGAGACGACACCGTTGAAGAACGACGAGAGTAGCGAACGAGAGATTACTCTCTACGGGAATGTTCCCGAGATCATTCGGGACTACCTTGAAGATCAGCGACCGCCCGCTACTGACGAAGAGGGGAGAGAACCGTTGCTTACGAAGGGGGACGGGAGAATGAGTCCGTCGACGCTACAGAAGATTGCCTACAAATGGACTCGACCGTGCATGGTCGGATTAGACTGTCCGCATGACCGTGACTCCGAGGAATGCGAAGCGGCACAGAAGAACAACTCCGCCTTCAAGTGCCCAAGTAGTCGAGCTCCGCATCACATCCGAGGCGGGTATATTACCGACCAGAAGAATAGAGGGGTCTCTGCGGAGGCTATTGAGCAGCGCTGTGACGTAACGCCACGCGTCCAGAAGTTACACTACGATCTCCCGGACGACGCTGAAGAACGCGAACGCTTCGAGGACGAATTCCGAAACGCCGACGACGATCCGGACTCTGGGTTCAATCACAACTGACAACGGATCTCATCGGCGATGGACCGTAGTGGATGAGCAAATCAGGTAGATTTGAGTATTCTATGATCTCACGTCGTTGGTAAATGACTAAGGGTGTGGGATATTTCGCCTTTAGTATGACTCGACTCGGTTCTTGGGACCCTTCTAATATTCCAAGCCTCAGTCAGCCATTCACTCTGTTCGGCACGCTTCTTTTTCTCGTGCTTTTGACTACGGTTATCCTATGGTATTTCAAGTTCTTTCTCCCACCTTGGAACTCCATCCGGTTGAGGGCCACCATCGGGAACCTACTCAGCACAGGATGGATTTCATTTCGGAAAAGAGGAACCCATGCCTATCTTTCGATATTCGGGAAAAATGGACTTCTGACAGGCCCTGCTTTTGCTCTTCTCATTCTTGGAATATCTGTCTGGTTATTGCCAGAGACAAATCTTGGGGAGAATGTTCCAAGTCAGTTATTGAGTCTTCAAGTCGGGTTGACTGGGGCAGGAACTATTGTGATCGTCTTTCTGATTGAACGAATTGCGTCTCGTGACCTTGGAAGGAACATCCTCAATTTGTTCTTGGCTCGGAGTAAGGTTATTCCATTTGTCGGGTTTCTCCTTTCTGCTATTGGAGCGAATGCGGCGATTGTCCATATCGTAGACGCTCCACGATCTGTAGAAACTACGGGGGTTATTTTGCTGTCTGCTGCATCACTAGTCGCCATTGGAGTATTCTATTGGTTGACGATCTCGTTGTTACTCGGTCATCCGTTTCGTGAACTATTGGCGTCAAGGTTGCAGTTACAGGTCAGACAAAGAATCCATCGAGAACGACTTCGTGCAGCAGCAGATGAACTCGTTACGTCTCTCTCTGGGATTGGAGTTGGTCAGTTCACAGGATCTCGACGGTTTCTGGACAGCACTACACTATTTACTGGAGCAGATATGGATGGTGGTAATGCAGACGGTTATTTATCAGATATAAATTCCAAGAATGTTAAATCCCTCACAACTCAAAATTGGGCTGAGAATGGTGGACAAGGGGATGTCCAGATCTCGGTTCAAATCGGAGATAGAATCAAGCCGAATACTACTTTGGTACAGATTGGAAACAGCGATGGAAAGTCCATCGACTCAGTCAAACTCTCTAAGATATTCAAGGTCTCAAAAAATCCAGTCTGGGGAACTGATGACGAAGAGTTTGCCAATTCCCGCAGCCAACTTCGACAATTAGCTTTTGAAGCGATTCAAGAAGGGAACGAACCCCGATTTAAATCGATTTGTGAAATATACGAAGAATTAGTAAAAACATATTACGAGGATGTCAGTGAAGAAGGAGACTGGAACTGGTCATTAAGTACAGATCCAATTGGTCCCTTTTATAACGATCTGCAAGAAATCCATGATCATACAATTGAGTTAGAAAAACCTGACTTTCGAACAGTTGTCATTGATACAATTGCGGCGACGGGTTTTCGGTGGAGGGAAGCTCGTCTGTATTCTCCTGTGAGTAATGCGCTAACACGATTGCGTTCTTGTTACGTTCGCTCACCTAGCGAAACCCCTCACTTGGAGTACCCTCTCTTATCCTTCCGCGAAATATTACTTGGGACAGATGTTACTAACGCAGATTCGCTGACGGAGTTTGAACACCTTTATCGGTATAATCAGAAATCGCTTGAGGAGCTTGAATGGCTCCTAAAGAATTCGCTGGAAAAAGAAACAACATTAGGATTTAAGCGTTGTTGGAATCTGACTAAGGAATATTATTCTTCCGAGAGAGAGTCTGCCATCAGGAGCGAAATCAACTGGATAAGGAGCAGTGAAGATCCAGTACAGGAGGAGCCATCACCCGATGTTCGAATTGACGTTCTAGAGGCTATCCAAGAACGATTTCCACAAGCGATTATCGATAGACAACGACTGCTGTTTACCGCAGCGTCTGCTCTCTTCCACTATTATACAGAAAACAATCTCTCAGAGAGCACATTCAATGATATAAGAGATGATGCCGTGATGGAGTATTTTGATTCAGTTGAGGTTGTAGTTGATAGTTATACCGCCATCTTTTCTGGGCCAAATGACCCGCTCAAATTAGAACGGTGGGGAGATATGTTTGGTCCAGACGACTTTGGCGGCGCGAAAGCAGTTCAAATGACGGTGGGAGACTGGATTTTAGACGGTTACTGCTTACTTCTATTGTCTAATATCAAAGAGGACTGGTTGAAGGACAGTGGGAACTTACCTTCTGAGAATCCTATTCCATCAGAAGGTCCTATCATCCAACGTGAGGAGGAGATCATAAACCGACTGGAAGAGATTTCCGATCAATATGACCTGGATGATTTGTTTGAGGGAATGAATAATGTGAACGAGCGGATATCTCTGGCACGCGCATTTCATGAACTAGCTGCAGAACAGGCTGAGGATGAAGAAAGGCAACGTATCGCCGATTCAGACATATGCCAACAGAATATAAGTACGTATAAATCTCAATTTAGGAACGGGTTTGAAAACCGAGTATCTCTTCGGAGTGCATGTATCAACGCGGGAATAATTGATGGGGATGATTCCATTGAAAATGATCCTCAAATACAAAGAATTCAGTGGAAGAGCATTCTTTCAAAGCGGCAATTCGTTGATGGATTCGGTCAAATTCAGCGAGATAATGCCACGCGAGATGGAACACATTTCGCCGAAAAAGTTCGCACACCTTTAGTTTCAGCTCTCCGACCAACCTTTGATGAAGTTGATCTTGGAAGTGTTGAAGAAGTACTAGCAGAAATCGAATATCAAATAAGAAATAACGATGATATTATAGCAGTCGTCCTCGGCGATCTCGATATCGAAGGGGAACTTTGGCAACGAGACACGTTTGAAGGAGATAGGGGTGGTGCAGTTGGGAACCTACTTGACATCCCAGTATATAGCGATTCATACAAGGAATTTGATGCCGCAATCATATCATCAGCAGAAACTCCTACGCTCTATGAACAATACGAAGACGACGGTGAAATACCGATTATTCACGTTCTGGAGATTGATCCTGCCAAAGTCGCAGATCAAGCGAGTTTGAATCCTGAACAAAGAGTTCTGTTGGAAGTAGATTACAGATACAAACCAAAAGCAGAAACACAAAATGGAATATTCTATCATTTGCGGCCATCTGAGAACGAAGAATAATATTATAACTTGAATTTCAATATTCGATTTCGTCACACAAATAATAATTATAGGGTGTTTCGCTGCTGACACCTCGCGGTTTAAATGTTATCTAAATATTCCCTCCGCTGTTCCATCTTCTCACGTTCCGTGCGTCGGTCGTAGTGCTGTTCGATCACTCGTTGACTGACGTTTGCCCGATCACTAACCACCTTGTCGGGCATGTCGCTGTTAAGCGAGTGCGTGATGCTTCCGCGGCGAATTGCGTGTGGACTCACGCTTGATGGGCAGCGGTAGGCAGTGTCGCGTTCGAGTGCCGAACACTCACCGATGTCTCGGTCGTGTGGGCACTCGGCGCTGTAGGTACAGGGCCGAGTCCATCGATAGACGTACGCTCGAAGCGTTGTCTTGTTCGTACGGCCCTCACGCGACGCGAGTAGCGGCTCTCGTCCGTACTCGTCAGTGACTGATGGTCGCTTCTCGGCTAGCCAGTCGTCGAGCACGTCGCAGAGGTGGTCTGAAAGCGCAACCATCCGTTCGCCCTTCCCCTGGTTCTTAATCGGCGTCCCCGATTCTGGTCGATGACGAACCTTCACACACTGGTCGTCTGGATCATAGTCGTCAACGTCCAGCGCATGCACGCCACCGACACGCATCATCGTGTGCCACATCAGTGCGATTGCGACGTGCTGGATGCTCGCGTATTCGTACTTCTCCAGATGGGCGAGTACCTTCGAGGCACTGTCGCTGTCCAGCATCACGTCTCGGGAGTTCTCGTCAGGGGTGATCGACGGAGACAATACCTTCTGACTCAGGTCTTGTTCTACGCCGTCGATTGATTCCAGCCATCGGATGAATACGCGGAGCGTGTCCATCTGGGTTTTCTCACTGACCTTATTCAGATCGCCGTCTTCGCGCCGCCAGAGCCGATACCGGTGGAGTTGGCGACCGGTGAGCGTGTTGAGATTCTCAATCTCCTTCTCATCACACCAGCGGACGAAGTGACCGAGACGGTATTTATGCCCTTTCAGAGAGGCCTCCGAGAGCTCGTTCTCCTTGTCTGCAAGGTACAATTCAAGTGCGGATTCTGCGTCGATTGGTTCGAGACTCATAGTTAGTCTTCTACAGTCAAGCGAATCCCACGAGTTCCGGTTACTACCCGTTCCGAACCAACGGCTACAACGCCCGTAATCGCCAAAAGGAAGGGTTGTCACGCCGCGTGACCAAGGCCTGCAGCGCCCATGATTCTTCCGCGAACAACGTGAGCGGAGACCCATCTCCGCGACGGAGTTGAACTAGCGAGCGAGTGCGATTCAAATCCTCGACGTTGACGAGCTCGCTACTGCGACAAAAAGTCAGTAGCTGTAACTCCGCGAGAACGGTCAGTCGCCTTGTTCCCTCGGCACGACCCGGACCGTCGCCGAGCGCGCGCGGTCGCTAATCATCGCGCTCAGATACGAACTCCCCTCGTACTTCTCTCGGTAGGCGTCGTCGATGCGGTCGTTTATCGGTCCGTCGACCGCCTCGAAGGCGACCGCTTTGGTCTCGTCGTTGACTTCGATTCGCCCCGCGTTCTCCCGGACGGCGGCCTGATACCAACTGGAGTCTCGGCCGTTGTAGGCGCGCACGTACAGACCGTCGTCGACGCGAACGGACCAGACTCGGGTCGGCGTGCCGTACGTCTCGCCGTCCTCGCGGAACGGCGCGACGTACAGGTCGTTGGGGGCCGCGATTTCGCGCAGTTCGGCGTCGTCCCACGCGGTCATCGGCGAACCTCCTCGTCTGTCCCACAGCGGCGGAGACGGGAACGGTGGGCGCTCGCACCCACCCGTCGCTGTTCGCGTGCAGTGGTCGCCCTGCGACAGCAGTCGGCTCTTTTTCCCGCGGGTCGAATCGGTCTCGTCGCCATGACTAGGATAACGACGGTAAATCGCTTGAGGGTACTGCTGTACGAAAAGCCCGTTTAAATAGCCGTCCGGGGATCAGAACGCGTCGATGACGGGCGATATCGACACGCGACCGCGACGAGTTAGTTCGACGCAGACTCGTCGTCGCCGGGCGTGAGGATAATCTTCCCGCGGGCGTGTTTCTCCTCGCTCAGTCGGTGGGCCTCCCGCGCTTCGGAGAGCGGCAACACCGTGTCGAGCGTCACCGAGACGGTGCCGTCTGCGAGTAGTTCGGTGATGGCTTCGAACCAGTCTCCGTTCCAGCGGACGTTCGTCATGATCGCTTCGACGCCCTGTTCGTCCGCCAGTTCCTGTTGCTCGGGGGTCGGCGGGCTCGGGAGCTTGTCGATGACACCGCCTTCCTTCAGGATTTCGAGGGACCGGTCGAACGTCTCTCCGCCGACGCCGTCGATCACTCCGTCGACCGGGTCGAGCACCGCTTCGAAGCGCTGCTCGCGGTAGTTGACGAACTCGTCGACGCCGAGCTCTCGGAGGTACTCCTCGTTCGACCCCGAGGCGGTGCCGATGACGTGGAGGTCCCGCTCCCGTGCGAACTGGACGGCGAAGTGACCCACACCGCCGGCCGCGGCGTGGATGAGAACGCGGTCGCCGGCGTCTACATCGACCGCCTCCAGCGCCTGCCACGCGGTCAGCGCCGCCATCGGGACGCCGGCCGCTTCCTCGAAGCTGAGCGACGCCGGTTTCCGCACGAGCTCGTCTTCCGGCGCGGTGACGGCTTCGGCGTACGTGCCGCCGCCGTACTCGAACTCGACGAGACCGAACACCTCGTCGCCACCCTCCAGGCCGCTCACGTCGGAACCGACGGCGTCGACGACGCCGGCGGCGTCCCAACCGACCGTCCACGGGAGTTCGTCGCGCTCGACGAGGCCTTTCCGCGTCATCCAGTCGACCGGGTTCACGCCGGCGGCGCGCACCCGCACGCGCACTTCGTCGGGGGCCGGTTCCGGCTCGTCTACGTCTTCGTACCGGAGGACATCCGGGCTACCGTACTCGTGAATACGTACTGCTTTCATGGGTGGGACGTACCTCAATGGAGGCGCAGAAGCTCCCTGAACTCGGCGCTATCTACAAAGTAGATTTAAATACTGACGCGTGTCGTCCGCCACCCGGGCGGCCACCGCGCGGCTCCGAGACGGCGGCCGGGTCGCAAACGAGCCGCCGGTGGCGGAGTTAGGGCTGGGCCGGGTTCAGTTTCGGTCGCGGCGGTAGGTTAGCGCTCCGACGCCGGGCCGTACTCCTCGTCGCTGACGTGTTCTAACCAGGAGACGGCCTCGCCGTCCTGTTCTTCCTGGATGGCGATGTGAGTCATCGCGTTTTCGGGCGTCGCGCCGTGCCAGTGCTTTTCGCCCGGCGGGAACCAGACCACGTCGCCCGCGCGAATCTGTTTGATCTCTCCGCCTTCGCGTTGGACGAGGCCGCATCCGCTCGTCACGATTAGTCGCTGGCCGAGGGGGTGTGTGTGCCACGCGGTGCGAGCGCCCGGCTCGAACGTGACGCTCGCCGCGGCCGCGCGGGCCTCCCCCTGGGCGTCGAACAGGGGGTCGATGCGGGTGTCCCCCGTGAAGAACTCTTCGGGACCTTCGACGGATGGGTTCGTGCCGGCTTCGGTGATTTCCATGGTAGACTCACCCGTCAGTTGTGCGTCGTACGACTTGGTTTCGATGCTATCTAGAAGGGGCGTTTAAACGCGGTCGTCAGTTCGACGTTCCGGCCGTCAGCACACGAAGACAGACTCGCCGTTATCTGCTGACCGTGTTGACCTGCGCCTGCGAGCCGAGCGCGGAGGTGAGAAGCTGACGCTCGCCGCGGCGGAGGAGACTCGACATCGACGGTTGCGAGATGTCCATCTCCTGGGCGAGCTCTTCGGTCGAAACCTGCCGCGGGCTCTCGTAGTACCCCCGAGAGATTGCGAGCGTCAGCGCCTCCTGTTGGCGGTCGGTCAGCCCGTACTGCGATGACTCGTCGCGTTCCCGCGGGTTCTGCGTGATGGAGATGAGTTCGATGGAGATGCCGTACTCCTCACAGCGGGTCCGCATCCCGTTGAACGCGTTGTAGTTCTGAAAGAGCTTCTTTTCGTACCACCCCTCCGGCGTGACGACCGTCCGCTCCATCTGGGTCGCGGTGAACCGCTCGGGGGCGAACGCTTCCGAGACGACGTCGTCGAGTTCGATAGTGGTCTGGAAGACGTCTTTGCCGCTCGCGCGGCCGAGCGTGTCGACGGCGACGACTTCGTCGAACGCGAGGAGGTCGGCTTCGGACACGCCCGCGTCGGGCTCGACGTAGACCATGAAGACGCGGGAGTTCCCCTCGTGACAGAGCCCGTGTACGCACTCGATTTGGTTCGACGGGACCGATTGTGCGAGACTGACGAACGGCAGGGCAGACGAGCGAATAACGATCTCTGTAGTGATAGTCACGAGACCGAAATAGGCTCTGTTCGAAGATAACTGTCCGGGTGTGTCCCGGTTGGGACCGACCGTCTCGCGTCCCAACGGGGCGTCACTCGCTGGAACGCACGTCGGACTGACGGTGCTTCGACGGCTCGTCTCGGAGGTTCACCCTCACGTTCCAAGCTCGCTTCCCCGACGGACTTCACAACCCAAACTCGCGCCGCGCCGAACCCCCGATTCTGCTAGGCACAACCCAGTTAGGGATGGCTCCCCTCATATCCAACCACATGGACCGGACCGAATACGCGATCCTCACGGCCATCGCGCTCGCGACGGTTGGGCTCGGCGTGTTCACGACGCAACAGCCGCTCGGGACGTTCCTCGTCGAGAGCGCCCGAGAGGCGCTTTCGACCACCGCGGCCATGGCGTGGGTGACGTGGTGGGCGCTCGTCGTCGGCTTCGCCATCGCCGGCGGCGTCGAGGCGTGGACCTCCGGCGAGGAGGTCTCGGAGCTACTGGAGGGCCACGGTCCCCGCGAAATCGGCTACGGCTCGCTGTTCGGCTTCGTCTCCTCGTCGTGTTCCTACAGCGCCATCGCCACCGCGAAGAACCTGTTCAAGAAGGGCGGGTCGGCGGCGGCGACGCTCGGAGCGTTCATGTTCGCCTCGACCAACCTCGTCATCGAAATCGGCGCGGTCATCTGGATTCTGCTCGGCTGGCAGTTCCTCGTGGCCGACATCCTCGGCGGGTTCATGCTCATCGGGCTGATGGCGTTCGGCTTCGTCTACCTCGTTCCCGACGAGGTGGTCGAACAGGCCCGACAGAACGTCCAAGACGAGGGAAGCGAGACCGTCCGCGACCCCGTCTGCGGGATGGAGGTGAATCCCGACGAGACGGAGTACTCCGTCGAACACGACGGGCGGACGTTCTACTTCTGTTCGAAGTCGTGCAAGGAGAGCTTCGACCCCGAGGCGGCCAACACGACGATTCGGGAGCGGGCCACGTCGCTGTCGGGGTGGAAGGCGCTCGCCGACAAGCAGTGGAAAGAGTGGGGGATGCTCTGGGACGAAATCGCCATCGGCTTCGTCTTCGCCGGCCTCATCGCCGGGTTCATCCCCGAGGCGGTGTGGACCTCGGTGTTCTCGGGGCCGACGTTCGGCCTGCCGGTGTACGTCTTCTGGACCGCGGTCCTCGGGGCCGTCATCGGCGTCGCCACCTTCGTCTGCTCGGTGGGGAACGTCCCGTTCGGGGCGGTGCTGTTCTCGAACGGGCTGCCGTTCGGGAGCGTCCTGAGCTACATCTACGCCGACCTCATCGTCCCGCCCATCATGGACGCCTACCGCGAGTACTACGGGACGAAGTTCGCGGCGATGCTCTCGGGGATGATATTCGTCGCGGCGGTGCTGACCGGCGTGGTCATCCACTTCGTCTTCCTCGGCGCGGGGCTCATCCCGTCGCCCGAGAGCGTCCAAATCGCGGAGGTGAGCATCGAGGCGGACTACAAACTCGTGTTGAACGTGTTCGCCACCGGCCTGTTCGGCGTCCTCTACTGGCTCCACCGCTCGGACTCGGTCGGAAACGAGGGACACGGCGGCCACGGCGAGGCGGCGCAGGCCGGCGACTGAACCGGGGACTCGACGCTCGGCGTGCGACGCGCAAAAAAACGAAGCCGGGTTCCTCGGACCCGCCGAAGCGTCTCAGGCTTACGCTTCGAGGTGTTCGATGCCCTGCTTCGAGACGTTCGCCCGGGTGACGTAGTCGTCCATCCACTCGGGTGCGTCGTCGTCTTTCTCCTCGGTCCACGCCCACCCCTCGTAGACGTGGACCCGGTCGGTCCCGCGCTCGCGGAGCCTGAGCGTCGCCTTCCCGTCGATGTCGTCGGGGCTCGCGGCGGGGTGGAGCCGCCGGGCGGCTTTCAGCGCCGCCTGCCGGGGATACGTTCCGCTGAACACGCTCGTCTCCTCGCCGTCTTCGACGAGGACGAAGTTTCGCTTGCCGTCTTCTCGTACCATGCGTGACCATACCACGCACTCCGAATTAGTAGTTCGTGTCGCCGAGAGTCACAGCTCGGCTTCGAACGGGGCCGACAGCACCGACTCAGACCGCGGTCACAACAGCGCGTCGAGTCGCGCCCGGTGGAAGTCGACCGCGGCCGACCCGGTCCGCTCGGGGTAGCCGGGGCGGGTCACTTCACCCGCCGAATCGACCGCCGAGCGGACGACGGCGGCGACCCGATAGGCC
>NZ_JPES01000031.1:0-50623 GCF_000730175.1 Haloferax sp. ATB1
CCGATATTCGCAAACGGATGGCTGGTGCGAAGCGATTCCACGCATGGCGTTCCGACGCCTCTCCCAGTACGTTGAGTACAAGGCGGAGATGTTCGGATCAAGGTTGAGCAGGTGAGCCCTGCGTACACGAGTCAACGGTGTTCGTCGTGCGGGTTTACGCACGAATCGAATCGGCGGACGAAGCATCAGTTCGTGTGTCAGAAGTGCGAGTACGACCTGAACGCGGACTACAACGCGAGTAAGAACATCGCTCGGAAACTACTCAAGAGACTCCACTCGGGGCAGACGTCTTCGAGTGGAGGCGCACCCTGTCAGTGTGCGCTTGCGTCAGGGACGCTGAACCTGAATGGCGATTTCCACGCCTCCGTCGACTCGACGGCAGAAGGGGAGTCCACTGACAAGCCCACGACTTCAGTCGTGGGTTACTGACGCTGGTACTCGTACGCACCGGGACTCTCGCCTAGTTCTTCGGCCACCTGTTCAGGAACAGTCACCGTAAGGTCTTGCTGACGGACGAAGCGTTCGAAGGCTTGGTATTTTTCGTTTGATGGACCACCCATCGCGAACAGCACACTGCTGTCAATGATTGCAGTACTCTCGCGTGGAATTGCTTCACCTGCCATCACTCAGGGCGCTCCAGGTATGGATCGTAGGTTGTGGCCTCCTCGACGATATCCTGAAGCGCGGTGAAGACGGTCATCCCCTCGACAGGGTGCACTCCGAGTTTCGTTGCTGCAGTACGCTGTGTGAGTTCACCGGCCATGACTCGGAGCGTGTAGTGGAGTGCAGCAGCAAGCTTCGCGATTCCGTGGCGTTCGACAAACACCCGGATGTCTTCGACCGCTAGCTGTTGTCCGATTGCAGCAATGAGCGTGGGTGTCGCGAGGACGTCGCCATGCTCGGTCTCGAGATGCAGACGAATCGGGTCGACAGTAACGCTTGCTGGTTTTTCCCCCTCAGCTCGGGTTAAGATACCCATCTCTTCGAGCTGACCAATGTACTTGTACGTCGTCGAATGGGCCATCTTGAGATCCGCTTTGATCGTCTCGATTTCGACGGGGCCGTTCTGGAGGATGTAGATATACAGCCGAGCGAGCGGTGGCGTATTCAGCAACTCAGCGTACGTGAGAAAGTCGTTGAATGTTTCTTCCGGATTTGGTGGTGTCGCAACCCGGTCATCTGTCGACATCGTATTCCATATTCCATGTACTGTGTATTAATTCTTGGTTCGGTCGGGGAGGGCCCACAACGAATCGGCACGCCCCGCTCGCCGGCCCGCCCACCGTGCGCCCGACTCGCGTTGCTCGCCGGTCGTGACGACCCGCTCTTTGCAGTCGCGGGTCGCATCGCTCGCACCCTCCCGGTGCGCCAGCACCAAGCGCGCTGTCGGTCGCGCCGCCCTCGCAGGCTCGGTCGGCGGACGCGAAACCGGCTTGTGTGCTGGCCGCTCGCGGTGGCCGGGCCGTCGGGTCGCTCACGTCGTTCGCGCCCCKTATGCGCGCGGTGCTGGCTGTGTGTCCGTCGTCGCGCGCACGCCTTCCGCGCCCTCCGGGCGCGATGAAGGCGCGAAAGGCGTGCGCAGAGCCAGTTGGTCGAACGAGAGAGCCGCGGCTGGAGAGTCGTGGTGTCGGAAGAAGACGCCGAGTGAGCGCCTTCAGGTAACAGCAATGAGTAGTAAGAAGCAGTTCAGTACTAAAGTTTCGCACTCCGAACACCCCCGAGCGGTCGACGACGACGTGGTCGATGAGACGCCAGCGCTTCATCCCACGGTCGAACTCGAGATCCAGGCTAAGATTGACCTGAACAATCCCGAAGCGGTTGGTCGGGGACTGACCCTCGCGGAAGAAGAGCGAATGGCTGCACGGGAGTGGGAGATCAAACAGACGCGTGCACGGTGGGACCGGAGACAGACGTCGCGTCGAGAAGCGCGGACGGCGACGGCGGTCGAACAGTCGAGTATCGAGGCAACGCGTGCGTTCAAGCAACGCGCCGGGTGTGTGAATCGGTGGGCCGACCCCGAGGCGGAAGACCCGCGTGTGCAACTGACGAGTGAGCAGTTGGGCGTTGTGAACCGGGAGGCGGCACGGATGCAATCGAAACTCGATGGATGGTCGCGGGCGGCGATCAGTCGGCGGCTGGCCGAGGAGGTCGCAGACGGGAACTCGATGATGAGCGCGGTCGTGGGTGTGTTCGAGGAGTTGCAACAGGCACCCGGGACGGTGATTCCGATTGCGGCGGTCAGCGAGGTCAGCCGTCGAGAAGTGTCAATCGAAGGAACGATTACGCAGTTGTGGGAGTCGTCGGATCCGGCGATTCAACAAGTGGGACTCATCGAAGACGAGACGGGACGAACGAAGGTGACGGTCTGGGAGAAATCGGGGCAACCGGCTGTGAGAGAAGGCGAGCGGGTGACGCTGCGGAACGTCGCAAAGAGCTGGTACGGTGGGCGTGTGTCGGTGGCCGTGACGGGATGGTCTGAGCTGTCATTCCCGGAGCGCGAGGCGTGGTGGGCTGAGTAGGCGTCGCCGGCGGGTGTGTTCTTTTTTACGTCTCCACCGACCCGGCCCCACCTCCCCACCCACCGCTCCGTGCTCGCACCTGCGGTGCTGCGCGCGCAGCCACGACCTCGAAAAACAGGAACAGGTCTCTTCCCTCATTGGGAGGCAACCAGTACAGAACCGACTCATCAACCACCCTAGAACTTAGTCAATTGCTGACATTAGCAGCGGCCATGGCACGGGAAATGAAGTGCAGCTCTTGCGGAAACGTCCAGTCATACAACAACATTGCAACGGCCCCAGATCGGTGCCCGAATTGTAACCAGCCCTGGCAGCCGAATTACTAACTCGATATTCTCAATGTCCGTCTCGTCTGTCATTCACACGTGGATTGAGAGCCGTCGTCGTGTAGTGCACCGCGGCTGCGAATCGTGTTTTCACGATCAGAGAGCCGAGCCGCTGCAGACCGGCTATCATCTGGATCGAAGTCGTAGAGCATCAGTGCAGCTTTGGCGATCTCAAGGTTCTGCTCAATTTGCTGCCATCGAGTGAGGTCTGCCCATCCGTCAGCACCGGACTCCAGTTCCAAGGTCAGTTCGTCGACAGTCGTCGCGTCGTACTGTTCTTGGATCGCTTGCCGTTCTTCTTTCAGTTCCCGAATCGCCTGTCGAATCTCGTCTTTCGTGTGCTCGCGGTGAATGTCGGCGATCCGCCGCATCGCCAGCATCTGCGGTGCGCGCATGTAGCGAGTGGCATCGTCAGCTGCAATCACTTTGACACGGCCAGTCTCAGCGAGCGCTGAGAGGTGCTTCCGTGCAGTGGGTTCACTCACATGGGCACGCTCAGCAACTTCGCTGGCAGTTTGTGGGTTCGTTGTAACGTCGATTACCTGTCGAATACGCTCAAACGTCGTGGTGTCTGCTTTCCAGTCATCAATGACTGCCTCGTTGACGTTACCCTGCCACGGTGTTGTGGAGGAGTCTGCCCCGGTCATTGGTCGTCGTACGAGCGTAGTGAGTAAAATAGCTTTGCTGGAGATTGCTAATTTTGTCTACCCTGCCAAACTGCGCTGGCAGGTCATCCAGCAATAGTAAAATCACGATTAGTAAAATCACGATTAAGATAATCAGAACGACTATGATCTACCAAGCCAAATACGGACTATGTCTCGGCCTTCCTTCGTCAACCGCGACGACGAACTCTCGTTTCTTCGATCCCGGTTCGACCGTGAGACGGCGGAGTTGCTCGTCATCTATGGCCGCCGGCGGCTTGGAAAGAGCGCGCTCGTCCGTGAAGCAATTCGTGACCGAGACGATGCGGTGTACTGGCAGGCGACCGAGGAGACTCCGGACGTACAGCTCGCAAGCTTCGTCGAGACCGCTCGCGAGACGTACCCGGTCGTTGACGATATCAAGCGTGACTGGGAGACAATTCTCAAGACAATTGGGCGGCAGGACGCAGTCGTCGTTATCGACGAGTTTCCATACTTAATCGAATCCGACGATGCAGTCCCCTCAAAGATACAGCGGGTCTGGGACCTCCATCTCGAACAGACGGCGGCGTCGTTGGTACTCGTCGGGTCGTCGATCAGCGTGATGGAAGAGAAAGTGCTCGGGGGTGGGAGCCCGCTGTACGGACGCCGGACCGGAACCATTGACTTGCCACCACTTGCGTTGGCCGACGCACGACAGCTGTACCCCACAGACGACCCAGAGACAACGATTGAGACGTGGAGCGTCTTCGGTGGGACGCCGTACTATCTTCAGGCACTCACCCCAACGGCATCGCTCGCGGAGAACATCCAGACACACGTGCTTTCCGAACACGGTGTGCTCCACAACGAGCCAGAGTTCCTCCTCCGGACAGAGTTCGGGATTCAAGAGCCACAGACGTACTACACGATTCTCCGGGCGATTGCGACAGGAAAGCGCGAGGCGAGTGAGATTGCTAACTTCGCCGGTATCGATTCGAACGCACTCGGATCGTATCTCGCGAAGCTCCGTCGACTGCGCCTGGTCACACGGGATATCCCGGTCACGGCGAATCCCAATGCGACGCGAAAGAGCCGGTATCGACTGAACGAACCGCTGTTTCGGTTCTGGTTCCGTTATGTGTACGGCAGAAGGGACACTCGCCCAGCTCGGTGACAATGCTTTCGAGGAGTTGGTCGCACCTTCGTTCTCGGAGTACATGGGCTCGATGTTCGAACTCGTCTGTCAGAATGCGCTCTCGTCGTTAGTTCCCAAGACCTACCACGGGATTGGCTACTGGTGGCACAAGCATCACGAACTGGATGTTGTCGGCCTTGCGAGTGACGGCACACTCGTCGCTGGGGAATGCAAGTACACGCAGCGAGAAATGAACGAAGGTGACCTTGCCGACCTAGAGCGGAGCGCTGCGCAGGTCGACTGGACGCCACCGGAGGGTGGAGATCCGACGTACCACTACTGTTGCTTCGCTCGTTCAGGATTCTCTGACGGCCTGCGAGAAGTGGCATCTAATCGGTCGGATGTATCGTTGTTCACCCCGAGTGAGATCGTGTCTGAATGATTTAACTAGGCACATCTCGTTGGTTGATGTGTATTGTTGCCATGCGTCGTCGATTCGTCGTTTCGAGACACACAGGTCGGGTGACCATTCCAGCGAACCTCTTTGTAAACCGGTTTGATGAGGAAGCGTGTCAACAAACCGAAGACGGCGCTCAATTCAGCTTTGACTGTGGACCGGTGTTTCGGACACACATCGCTTGTCAAAGCGACTGGCAGCTCACACGGACGGAGGATGGGACACGGATCTCCGAATCAATCACATACGGCCACACGTGGTATCGATTCGCTCTTGGTGGTCTCTGTGTTGGGCTGGTCGGTCGTGGACTCGCGGTAAGTGGTGCATCTGGGGTTGCCGCAGCGGTGACTGCGTTCAGCATTCTTCTGTTGTTGTTTGCGTCTAGTCTCCTGTTTCGAGAGACGACACTTCCACGTCAGCAAGTTGAGCTTGATTCGTTTACCAGTCCGCAGTTCGGTCCCCTAAGTATCGCTTGGGCTATGACACTCTGGGCGACGGTTCTTCGCCCAGCATATGGCCTCTTGTGTAGTACTGGGCTCGTCGGCATGTGGTTGATCCACGGACAGTCTCCCCGAGTTGAGACGTCTCTCGAGCGTCTGAGCCGTTTCCTGTCAACGTACTACTGGAGGCTTCCGGCAGTCCCGAGTCGATACATTCTGACGATGGCGGGTGCGGCGGTTGGACTCGTGATTTTTAGTCTACTCAATATGCAGATCTCGATCAGATCTCCATTGCAGACTACCATTATCGTCGGTGTGACTGGTGGTCTCGTCGTGTGGCTCTTGTCCTCGATTGGTTCACGACGCCAGGCTAGGGGTGCAGTCATCGCCGCCGCAGCGCTCTCTGGATTGGTTGTCCTTTCGCTCCCCACCCAGTTTTCAGTCCGAATTCGGCCACTCCCAGTTCACTCACTACAGAGCTATCTCGGTCTCGGGGTTACTGCAGCACTCCTTGTTATGATCTGGGGCAGTCTCTGGTTGTTCCTCTTCGGACAACAGTCCAGAACCCGAGCGCAGTTCTTGGAGGCTGGTCGTGAGATATCGACACGACAGGCAGCAGTTGCGGCGTACCTGATGATTACTACTGCAGGGGTCTTTCTGTGTTCGATTATACTCGTGGCCTATGTCAGTTGGTCACTTCTCGGACAGGGCGTCTCACTCGTTGTTTGGTTGCTTGGGGGCAGCCTCGCGCTTCCATTTGGATACTTACTGATGGGTTCGTGCTACCAACTTAGTCAGTTAGCACTCCTCGTTCGAGAGATTCGGACGCGGTGCGATAGACACCCTGATTTAGAGCCATACGCCATCCCGTTTGAACCCACCGTTCCGGTGTGGGTCCTGCCGGAAGAGCGGTTCTATGCAGGTGCATATTGGGACCCATTTGACCATGCAATCGTCCTTTCGACAGGTGCGTTGGAACATCTCGATGATCTCGAAATTGCCGCTCTCATCGCCCATGAAGAGAGCCACTTCGAGCATCGAGGCGCAAAACTACAGTTTATGTTTGCATTTCTACCTGCATTCGCACTCATGGGGAAGAACGTCGTGTACAGCATTTATGACTTCCATGCCCGAGAGTTCACCGCGGATGAGTATGCTGTCCGACGCCTAAACGACGCCACGGGCACCAACCGCGGGGCCGACGTGATGGTTGGACTCCTACAACGGTTTTTCAAAAATGAGACCACAGTATTGGAGGGGTCTGTTCTGACGTTCCTTCCAACATTACAGACAACCGCGCTCACCGAAACGGCGCAGGGTGTGGCTGAACGTGCGTTCACCGTGTTTCACGGTCACTTCGCTGGTGCGGTCCATCCATCAAACCACGAACGGATCTGTGAAGTTCGTCGTCGTGACTAGACCGTTCTTGAGGAGTAGTCGTTCACTCCTCGAAGAGTGCAGCCAGTCGCTCGTCTTTGTCCATGTGTGCTGTGTCGACCAAGATAGATCCAAAGTACAGCTTGTACGGGGCTGCTACAAACATTTGGGCGTGTGCACGAAGCAATGCAACCCGACTGGCTGCATCCGAAGTGAGACGTTGGTATCTCATCGAGAAACTCTCAGACCCGATGATTCCTGGATGTTGAAGTCCAATCGTATTCGGCGTCGTACGTGCCCGAAGGCTGTACATTCGTCGGATTGCATGCCGTACTGTTTTTGCGCCAACAACCGCTGCAGCTGCGGCATCCGCGTTTCGCTCGCTTTTTCGGTAGTCGAAGAACGCAGGTAACGCGTTCGCTCCACCGAGGAATGACGACAGCATCACCGTCGCGTAGCCAAGCCGTCGCTCTCGGATGTGATACAGTTCATGCTGCAACAATGCCTGTAACTCATCGCGAGAACATTCTGAAACCACGATATCGCTCACGATGATGTAGTTTCGCACACCGAATAGTAGCGACAACGGACGAATATCTGGATAGCCGTCACAGCTGATCCGACGAACTTGAACGTCGGGCGGAACCAACGACTGGCCAGCGTCGTCCGTAAGTGGTGTTGACCGCGCGAGTACGCGGAGCGCCCGATACGGTCGCCCAAGAATCTCTGTAACTGTCCCAACCGCGACGAACACGAACGGCCAAAGCAATCCACTAAGGAATATGAGACTCCCGAGACGTGCTGACCCAGGGAACGCCGCAAACGCGTGATCAAGCGTCTCGTACATGCTCGTGAGAAACCCGTGTACTGACGTCGTGAGTTCAGCCGGCAGTATCACAAGAAGTGGTTGGAGGGTTGACGACGGGAGATAGTACGTCCCCGTAATACCGAAAAGAAGAATCGAGATCGCAACAGCCGTTACTGCATAGATGACGCCCGAGAATATAACAAACCCGACAAACGTCCCGAATCGCTGTGTGGCTGACTCAAATGGGGTGAGCCGGTAGTCGTGCAGGACGCTCGTAGTATATCTGCAGTCCCAAACCCAGAGTCCGAACATGACGAGTGCACACAGAAAAACGAGCGTGAATAGCGGGGTCGCAATCTGAAAGACTGCTTCTCGGACGACTGCTGGAGAGAGTGTCTCAGGTGCTGCTGTTTGTCCGCCCGTGAAGTCCGAAAGTATCGAGGCTGTCCCACGGCTGGTCTCACCGACTGCGTACGTACTCAGAACCGCCCCAAGCCGCGCGACATACGTTGCTGCAAGGACCGCTGGAAAAAACAGTAGCGTGGTTCCAAACGATGTTATTGCCATTGAGTACGGAATCGCCATTGGTCGTTTTGCGAGATCCGGACGAACAAACGGGAGCTCGTCACTCAAATAGAATAACATTAACTGGATACCGACTGCAACGGCACAGAATACGAGTACAGGCCAGTAGTCGGTAATACTGAGCAGGTGATTGATTACGGTTGCAAGCGCTAACAAGCCCATTACTGAGACGAACCCACTCTTATTTTCGAATACAATCTCGGTACAGACGCTGACTGGTGCGTCCGTATTATGTTTGCCTTCAAGAAGCACAAGTGCGGCGAGGTAGCCCGGAAGCGACCAAACAGTAGTCAGCAAAAAGGGAGCGAAGACGACGAGCGCAACGAATAGCGACTGAATAGATCCGTGTAACCAACGCTCGACACGAACTTCATTCTCGTTAGTTATGGAGAATCGTTCGTTTGGGACGAACCGATTTTTTGCCACCCACTCTATACGTCCGCTCTCAGACACAACACGTTCATACGCATCGTCAAGTTGGTTCTCGAGTGCAGTTCGGGTGGGGGTCTGCGTTGCCCATCGTACTTCGTACGCACGGTGTGGCGATGTTACAGACGACCGAATCCACTTGACCCAGCGTGATGTGTCTATTGTGAGCACAAACTCCAACTCTCGTCCGAGCAACTATTCTTGATGGGTTTCAAATCATTTGATTGATACGAAACTTGCTCCCAAAGCTATATTCTATTGTGGCGAACGTGTCGACTAGCTGAATGACCGTGTCTCGAAAACAGAGCGCAGATGAATTTGATAAGCCGTGGCCCTTGCAGGAACCACGCGAAGTTCTGAGCAATCGGAAGCTCCGCTTTCCGTCGATGGCGCAAGAATATCTTGTCGGGTTCGAAGACGGTGTCGCAGTTCACTGGAATTACGATGTGGATTCTGGCTTTGTGTTCGTTTCTCAAGCACCAGCATACAAGGAAGGGTATACGTACGCAGACCGGAACGTCGTCGAAGAGCCGATGAGTGAGTGGCCGAAGATTCGTGCACCTGCGGCACTTCCAGTACAAATCCGCGAGCGGTTCGAAATCGAAGGTACCTACATGGTGTACCTTGCCAGCCCAGAGATGCTTACTGACGAGAATCCGTCGGCATGGGTCCTGTCGTGGTCGCAGTTTACGTCACTTCTCCCTGGTGCAGGCGGTACTGGCCCTGATGACGTGGGTACAGCGATCTCGAAGAATCCGGGGTTCATGCCATCTTCGCCGTTCTAGCGGTCGTTGCTCTTCTCACGGCCTGTTTCTACGAGTAGAAACTGTTCCAGCAGTCGAGACTCATTCTACTGCATGAAAATTGCCAACTTATTGATACATGTGCTGCGTTGTTGTGGGTGAGGATGGTGAAGACAGACGGATTGGGTCTGTTGGATCACATCGTCCACTAACCCACCATGACCGAAACGAATGCAGTCACGATGCCGGAGCACAACGATGATGCGGCACTTACTGAAACGCCGACGCTCATCGTGTGTGAAGGGGACGGCGGAATTGAAAAAGGAAAAGCAGTTCTCGCGCTCGCCAAGCGAGAAGGAATCGAAGACCGAGTGAAGATGGTTGCAATCAATTCGGGGTCCGGAAAGTTTGGCGACCTTCCCGATGATGCCGAAACGGTCACCTTACGAACGCCAGAGCGGCGCTTCCACGAACATGATAAGAAACAGCGGCACTACCTCAAACCAACGGACATCATCTCAGGAGCCCATGGGAGTGGCCGCATTCGACGCATCGGACGGTACCACTTCGATAATCCAGAGCGGGTCGGGAGTTACCACGATCAGATTCGTCGGACGATTGTTGAGTTTGTCGAACAGTTCCAAAACGACCCCGACGTTGACGGGCCAAAAGGCGTGAACATCTTCCAGCTCGTTGGAGCAGGTGGTGGAACTGGTTCTGGCGTCATGCCGCTCATCACCGGGCTCCTCCATAACATTCTCAACGAACTCGAGAATACGCTCCAACCCGGGTTCGAACACTGGGCGGTCTGTAGCCTTGCGACGACGTCAGACTTCGACGGTGGGGGGGATGCACCCGACATCCATTGGCGGTTCCCAGCGAACTCACTCGCACTCCTTGACGAACTCCGGGCGATTACTGGGTACGATGACGTCGACTACCCACTACGAATTCCGCTGCTGTCGTCTCAAGATCGAACGAACAACCGCCGGTCGGCATATTCCATCGATGAGAACCCCTTCTCTGGGGTGTTCTTGCTCCGCTACAATCAAGACGAAGCTGAAGACCGTACGTACCGCAAAGGAGTTGGCCGCACGACTGCCCGACTCGTCGTCGAGTGGATGCGGAAAAACCAAGACCCATTCGAGGACCTCGAAAACGAGGTAAAGTACCTCACGAATACGTTCTACGAGGTTCGAGGTGCCAGCTTCGAGGTCCCCAACGAGCGTGTTCGAGAACTCTTGGAGGTGAAAAAGCAGTACCAAACTGCCACCCAAGACGTTGCACGGATTACTGACGAGCAACGTGACATCGAAGCGGCACTCGAACAGCTCGATATCGCGCTTGATGCGGAGTCACTCATTCGAAGTGGTGATCTTGTCGCTGCGGATCATGATGCTCGCGGGGCTGACGATGAGGGTCGTGTCGCGCCCGAAGTGATGGTGACCGCATTCAAGCGTGCTGAGCAAGTCGCCAGTAACCTTTCACCGCGGGCGTCGCGAATCGACGGGATCAAAGACGAACTGAGCGAGTTCCAGGACCGTCGGACGTACTCGTTCCATGCGTCGCTAGATGGAGATACTGTCCAACGCGCAATCTTCATGTCTGCCGTCCTTACAGAAGTGAAATCGTCACTTCGGAGCCACCGCTTCGACACGCTTGTACACGAGTTCGTCGAGCGCCACGATAGCCAGATCCAGAAGGCAGACCCGTCGTTCACGTCGACGGCAGATCCCAAAGCTCAGTTCCTGCAGACAATTGAGCCAATGCTCACGAACCGTATTCAGGCGCTCTCGTCTGAACTCGACAGTATGGGCCTTACTGGCCGGCTCACAGAGCGAGAGACGTACACCTCTACCAAAGAGACGATTGAGCAACTTCGGTCGACGCTCACGGAACTTCGGAATGCACTCGATGAGCGTGACCAGATCGCGCAACTCGCTGAATCGGTCGAGAATGAGCGAGACGCTGCAAATGAAGCACTCGAATCAACGCGAAGCGAACTCGTCGCTGCGAAAGAACACGCCGAAAGCAAACTCAACACGAGCCAGCAGCGAAAGCGGGCATCGAAGCATTCTCTTGACCGTCACACGGAGGCCATCCAGAGTTCTCCGCTTGGACGGTTCGTTACCCTGCCAGTCGCATCAGGGGCTGAGCTGAGCGAATCACGATTCGAGAACAATCCGGGAATCACGGAACTCATCGAAGACGGTGTTCTCGACCGCGAGGTGGTTGTGAACCGTCTCCAGGAGACACTCTACGATTACGAGGACGGCGTCCTCGGGGCTTGTCTCGAAACGCGTGCGAAGTCACGTGCACCAAGCCAGAGCCGCCCAGTCGTGTTCTGTACGGAGCCCGCTCGGGAGTTGATCTGGGAGGATGCTCCGTCTGGGACGTCGCCCAAGACGATTGCAAGCGACGAATTCGACAAACAACCAGAGACGGTTCTGTGTACTGACGACCACCGTATCGGTCTCCTCGCAGTTCATGGTGAACTTGCACTCGATAACTTCGACCATGGCCAACTCCGAGATTCGCTCCACCGTGGCCGGCCCAGTCTCTGGGGAGAGCGCATCGACCTCGCGGACTGCTACGCGTATCCTGAACTGCTGCCAGAAGATCATCCGGTGTCGCTGCAGAGTCAGGTCGACAATGCCGACCTCCCCAAGTGGGGTGAAGACCGATGACTCGAACGCCTATTTGGGTCCTCTCCGTTGCGGCGCTTGTACTCGTTGCTGCACTCACCGCACCCGTTGCGGCTGTTGGTTCGAGTAGTCCTGCCGTGCCACTGACTGTCGACACTACCTTCGTGGGAACGAGTGAGACGAGCGAACACGCTGTCGTCGTAACGGTTATCGTTTCACCGACCGACAAAACCGGTCCAATAAACAATACTGCCATCACGATCAACACCGAGGATACGTCGTTCATTGACCCATCGAGTATCTCGACGAACGAGACGACGGGAGGTGCACAGGTCCTGCGACAAAATCGGAGTCGACCTACTGCGTTCGAGTTGGACCGAATGGAGCCTGGGGAACGTGTTACAATCTCGTTCCGTGTGTACCCGAAAGCAGTACTCCCTGCAGGAGAGACGCTCGCAACAGTCTCCGCACAAACCCAGTTTACCCAGACCCAGCGTGTCGCGTCTGAAACAACGCCTGTCGTACCCGTTGTGGATCGATCGGATGCGGGGTACGCTGTGACACCGCCAATCTCACCTGTTCAAGCTGGTGGGATCGGTGCGACAGTCGCTGCTGTCGGTACGTTGGGTATCGCTCTCGTCTACCGGCGACAACGGCGACAGACGCTCTGTGGCCTCCTCCGGTCCGCGCACGAACAAGCAGCTAGTAGCGGCACAAAGCGAGCCATCGAAAAAACACTCGCCAAGCTTGGAGGAGATCCACCGTCGTCGACGGCTGACTTCGACACTACGACGCCCGAAACCTCGGATGAAGAGCCACTCTTCGATTTCGATGAGTGATTGTCTCTCGACGAGAGTTGCACAGCGCCAATGCACACCGTGGCGTCACCACCGGAGTAGCTAATGCCAGGATACGAACGCCATCTCAGATATGGGTCCGTCGCTCACGTGGTGCTCGTCGTTGGAACGACACTCGCGTATCTGGTTGGGCTGTGGGACCTTGGTGTGGTTGCGCTCACCGCCGCAGTATTTCCAGTAACCCTTGTTGGTGCGCTCTTTCCAGATCTTGACCATCCGTCTTCGATCCCATACCGGTGTGGAAAACGCTACCTACCGGTGTTCATAGCTGTTCTTGTAACGGTGATCGGCCTCCGCTACCGACACCCTATTGCAGTAGCGCTCGTCGACACTAATGCGCGTGGCGCTGGTGCCTTCGTGAGTGGGTTTTTTGTCGCTTCTGCTGCGTGGGGATCGTGGGAAGGGATACGGACATTGTTTCCGCTGCTTCGGCCACCACATCGGACGATCACGCACCGTCTTTCGACCGGTATTGTCGCCGCGATGTGTGTCGCGACAGCTGTGTGCTTACTCGTTGGCGGTGATGGCACGCTCACCGAGGGAGAGTTTGTCCTCATTGCAGTCTGTTCGCTTGGGTTCTTTCTTGGGGTTGTGAGTCACCTCGCAGCCGACGGACTACTGAGCGACCGTGGATTCTCAATCGTGGCACGTATACAGACGAAGGAAGATTAGATCTCCTCGGATATTTCGCCTGACCCACGTTCCACGCCTGTCTCGGCTAACTGTACTATTTTATCGGCCCCCTTCGGGTGCGGGGCGGCACCTCGCCCTGCTGATTCGAAATGTCACAGCCAGACACAGCCATGCAGACAGCGACGTTCAGCGACGCACCCACCCGTGCCGACGAGATGCAACTTGCCGTCGAGGAATGGTTAGAAGACCTCCTTGCCGAGATGACCACCGCACACGCAAGCGAGGCGTTCCAGCGGTGGCTTGACGTCCAGAGCCGGTTTCACGACTACTCAGCGCGGAACAGCCTGCTCATTTCGTTGCAATGTCCGGACGCGACGCACGTCGCAGGCTACCGGACGTGGCAAACCGAGTTCGACAGACAGGTCTCGGAAGGTGAGTCGGCGATTTGGATCTGGGCTCCGATCACGGCCAAAGTGTGTCCGGCTTGTGGCGAACCGAAGTCCACCCACGACGACGACTGCGAGAGCGACGGTGTGCCATACTCGGAGTGGTCGAGTCAACTGCGTTCGTTCAAGCCGGTTCCCGTGTTTGATGTGTCACAGACGACGGGCGAGCCGCTGCCGTCGTTGGAGACCGCCACACACGGTGACGCGAGCGACCTCGTTCCCATGCTCTGTGCCGCGGCGGAGTCACTCGGGGTGGACGTGTCGCTCGTGTCTCCGAGTGAGTGGACCCACGGCGCTGCGCGCGGCGTGTGTGAGTTCCCGCAGGGACACCGACCGAGCGTCGCAGTCAGACAGCGGCCGAACGAGGCGGATATGGCGACGACGCTCGTCCACGAGTTCGCTCATGGGCTGTTGCATGCAGACCGGACGAGCCTGCCAGAGCGGTCGCTGCGCGAAGTCGAAGCAGAAGCAGTCGCGTATCTCGTCGGTCGACAGTTCGGGTTGGATGTCAGTAACTCAGCGTTCTACCTCGCTGCCTGGGCGGGCGAGGACGCCGCGTCGGTTCTCGAACGTCTCAACCGGATTCGGTCGGTGACGGTGTCGATACTTGGGGCGGTTGGTGACTCGGCTGGTCGTCCCTAGCTCGCTTGCGATTGCGCGACAGTCGCCTCTCGTTCAGCGACGACCGAGACGTCGCTGACTCGCTGCCTGTGAGCAATCGCCGAGAGAGTTTATCGCCCCCACACAGGGTGCGGGGGCTCACCACGAGCGTTCGCCGTTCCAATGACTCCGAAACGACCACCCACCAGACGGTCCGTAGCGACATCGACCCACCGCGGTCACGACCTCGTCCGTGTGACCGAGTGGCTGCCGGGAAGCGAGCCAACTGACTACGCTCTCGAACTCTCCGACGGCGACGGCTATCGAACGCGGTTTTGGCGCTGTCGGAACTGCGGTCACGAGCGAAACCGGCGCGACGAGTTCCGCGAACCGTGTCGTTCGACACCCGGCCGCCCGCTCGTGAGCGACGGCGGCTACGCAGTCGAAGACTCGCGGACATGGAAAGCACTCATCGAAGCGATGACGGTCCGGTTCGGGACCGTCGGCCCGCGCTACGACGTCGAGTCGTCGAGCGGGAACACCTACGAGGTCGATATCGCGGCAGGGACGTGTAGCTGCCCGGACCACCAGAAACGCGGTGTCGAGTGCAAGCACCTGAGACGGGTGTTGTTCGAACTCCGGACGCGCATCCTGCCTCAGCCGGACGGGCGCTTCGCACGGTGTGTGGCGGAGTCGCGACGAGAGACGAGTGCGTTCGAGCAATCGCGGTGAGTGTTATCTCCCCCTGAGGGGTGCGGGGGAACTTCCCTCGTAGTTCCAATGGCAACGAATCATACCAAACACGACAGCGGCATCGCTGAGCGCACACCGACCGGACACGAGATTCTCGTCGTCACCGAGTGGGACGACGACGGAACACCGTCGCTCGAAACACTCGCGCAGTTCGACCAGGGCCGGCGGCGCGTCTGGCGCTGTGTGAACTGCGGAGACGAACGGAACGAGCCATCCGGGTTCGAGCAGGGCTGTCCGAACCAACCGGTGTAGGTCGCGATCGCCGCGACGACGACACGCTACAATCCGAGGCGCACCGCCTGCCAATTTTATTCCCCCCTGAGGGGTGCGGGGTGGCGAAGCAGCCACCTCACGACCGACAACAATGTCTCTGAGAGAAATCTACGACCGAACCTTCGACGAATCGTGCGGCAAATCCATCGACGCCAGCGAGTGTCCCGAATGTGACGGGCGACTCACGACGGACGGCGGTGAAACGGCCTGCGAGGAATGTGGCCTCATCGTCGACCAGTATTATTTCGACCACACGCACGGACCGCGCGTGTTCGACGAGGACCCCCACTCAGTTCCCCGAACGGGTGGCCAGCTCACCCCGGCGCGACACGACAGAGGTGTCTCCGCGGAAATCGGCTACAACCGAGATGCGAACGGGCGGACGGTGTCGAGTAAGAAACGACGGCAACTCTACCGGCTTCGGCGCGAGCATCGGCGGGCACGCTTCGAGTCGAAAGCGGAGCGAAACCTCGCGACGGCGCTCGGTGAAATCAGCCGGATGGGGAGCGCACTCGACCTTCCGTGGAGTCTCATCGAAGAGGCGAGTCAGCTCTACCGACGCGCCCAGGACGCGGACCTCATCCGAGGGCGGTCAGTCGAGATGATTGCCGCGGGGAGCCTGTATGCGACGTGTCGTCGTCGTGGCCTGCCGCGCCCACGTGATGAAATCGCGAGCGTCGCGCGCTGTTCGTGTGATCAAGTCCAGACGGGCTATCGGGCGCTCAACAGCGAGTTAGGAATCGATGCCCAGGTCGTCACCGCGCGGACGTACGTCACTCGGCTCGGGTCGGACAGCGGCCTCTCCTCGCAGGTGCAGTCGCGGGCGTACGAACTCGCGACGAGAGCCGACGAGGGCGGGATTACAAATGGGCGGAATCCGGCTGGCGTCGCCGCAGCGTGTCTCTATCTCGCGGGAACGGAACTCGGTGTGGACCCGACACAAACCGACCTCGCCGCACTCGCAGACGTGTCGGTCCCAACGCTCAGAGCGCGGTATGTCGAACTGACAGAACTGGCGTAAAAAACGGCGGCGACAGTCGACTGCTGTCTGCTCAGGTGTCGTCGTCCGCGTCGGGAGCAGACGGCGGGCGTCGCGAGAGTCGGTCGAAGCGTGACTGAGCGGCCTCGGTTCGCGCCTCGGTCTCGTCGGGTTCGTACTGGCCACCGTCGTATGCGCCGTCAGCGACGGTAATCGTCAAGACCGCGTTTTGGGTTCTCGCTCGCCACGGCAGTTCGTCGCGGTCGACGACGAGTTGGTCGATATCCCGACCGTCGGCTTCGACGAGCAACACCGCGCGGTCGTCCTCGAATCGGTCGACTGTCGCCGTGTATGTCCCGTCTGGAATCATGCGTACGTCTCTTCGAGTACGACCGCACCGGTATTATCCGTCACGGTGATGGTATCGCCACCGTTGTTCCAGATGGCCGAGCCAGAGCCCCAGTAGTAGTCTGTCGACGTATCGGTCCCCGTTCCGGTGTGGAGGGTGAGCGTTGCACCTGCGGCGAGTGTCGTATCCGATGGGAAGGTGTAGGTCCGGCCTGCGGCATCGGCGACTGTCCACCCGGAGATATCGAGGGCATCACTTCCCGTGTTCTCGAAGACGATGTACTCGTCGTTCAGGTTGTCCGCGTCGTCTCCCGCGGCGTCGGCGTGGACGTCCGAGACTGCGAGCGACGAAGTGGGCGTCTCGGTCTCAGTCTCGGGTTCAGTCCCACCGTCGGTTGCGACCGGTGTGAGCGTCGCGACCGTTCCGTTCGTCGTGATGGTCGACCGGGCGGTCACCTCCCCGGTCGTCCCCGGTTCAATCGCTGTCCCCTCGCGGAGTTGTGTCGGCTCGGTCGGTGCATCGCGTTGGGTGCGGACGGTGACGTGCTGGCCGTCGCTTTCGAAGACAATCGTGCCGTGGGTTGCCGTCCAGTACGTCGGGACGGACTGCGCTGCCAGCCGGGACAGCGTCTCTTCGTTCGGGTGGCCGTATTGGGAGTCGTACGCGCTCGAGACGACGGCGACCTTCGGTTGGACCGCTTCGAGGAACGGGGCCGTCGTACTGCCGCCCGAGCCGTGGTGGCCCGCCTTGAGCACCGTCGCGTGCAACTGCGAGCCGTACGTCTCGACGAGGTACTCTTCGGCTTCGTGTTCGGCGTCCCCGGTAAACAGGAACCGACTCGTTCCGAACTGGGTCATGAGGACGATACTGTTCTCGTTGCGGTCTTCGTTTGCCAGATAGCCCTCGGGCGGCGACAGCACCTGCGAGGTCACGGCACCCATCTGGATTTCGTCGCCGGCCTGCGTGCGGTACAGCGGCACGTCGTGTTGTTCGATGGCGTCGAGATACGCCTCGTACGTCTGGGAGGTAGAGGTGATGCCGGGGTCGTACACCGCACCGATACCGTCTGCCTGCGTTTCGAAGTAGTCGATAACGGCCGCGTTCCCACCGATGTGGTCCGCATCGGAATGTGAGGTCACGAGATAGTCGATGCGATCGATATCGTGTGCTTGGAGGTACGAAAGCACGTGTTCGCCATCGTCTCGGAAATCACCGGTGTCGATGAGCATTGTCTCACCATTGGGTGCGACGAGGAGTGTACTGACTGACTGGCCGACGTTGATGAAGTGGACGTCGAATGTGCCGTTGACCGACGTGACAGTCTGAGATGATTGTGTCGTCGCAGTCGGTGTTGTCGTGGGCGTTGCTGTCGGCGACGCAGTTGTTCCTGTGTCGGGTGCGGGGCCACCGGCACCAGTACAGCCGGCGATGAAAACGAGGAGGACGACTGCAATCGTCCGGACCTGGAGCGTCATACGACGACATCGCCGGCAGGTGGTTTAATTGCTTTTTTGAAAGTAGGCGCTAAGACCCGTGTTCAACGAGTGAGCGGAGTCGTTTGAAAGAGCGACGGTATCTCACGATGGCGATACGATCTGCGTCTCGAGCCAGTTGCCTTCGAGGATGTCACGGCGGATTGCTCGCGGCGTTGAGCGGTTCGTACGAACCGGTGTGATACGCGACTCGCCAGAGTTTGAGCACAGCGCGAGTGACAAGGACTTGTGGTGACTGCGTAATGCAGGAGTCTTCGACAGCCTCCGGGTCCGCAGTCGCATCAGGTGGTGGATGGTAGTGCTCACACCCAGAAACGGACACGTAGTCTCCAGCGTGCGGATGTGACCCCCACCGAAGATTCACGCCTTCAGCATCGGTGTAGTGGAATTTGTAGTCTCCATCGACTGTCCACTGGATATCGATCCGGCTAGAAGCCGCACCACAGAAGCCATCCTCGAATGTGACTTCGAGAACAGTCGGATTGAGAAAGTCGTCTAGTGTCGGCGTTGCAAGTGGCTCTTCTCGCTCAATGACCTCACGAATTTCGAGTAAGGCACCTCGGTCAATCGCTCCTCGAAGCGAGTGGGTTTCGTTGGCTTCAATGGTTTCCATCTGTCTTATGCCGAGATACTCCCACCAGCCGAATGGCGGTCGCCATCAACAAATCGCTCGGCATTTGCGATTGAAAGTGCTGCGTTCGCAAATGCGAGGTTTCGGCGTGTCGTCTGCCACGTTTGAATCGTCTCCGCATCAATCTCCTGTTGCTCCGCCGTGGACTCAGCGAGTGTTTGGTTTGCTTGGGACACAGTCAACTCTTCGAGAGAGTCAACGTCGTACTCAGCCCGATAGGTGTTGAGTTGCTCGCGCATCTCGGAAATTCGCGTGACGAGTTCATCGGTTGAGACGTGTGCAAGGATATCTGCAGCCTGTTCGACAACGAGCGACTCAGGTGAGCGACGATAGACAGTTCCACCATTGGTGCCGGTTTCAGTACTGACGAATCCTTCTTCCGCGAGTGCATTCAGATGCTTTCGTGCCGTTTTCGGAGCCGTTCGTGCGTACTTAGCGACAGTCTCTGCCGAGACAGGCGTATATGTGTGGGAAATAACCCGTCGAATACGCTCGTGGGGTGTCGTCTCTGCTTCCCATTCTTCACCCACAGCCTCGTTAATATCCTCGAACTCAGTCGGTGGGAAACGATCACTCATATCCTCACCAACAGACTACAGGAATATAGTAGTTTCCACCTACTCTATATTACTTTTTGATCAGCCGGGTCGTAATCGATGACCTCGGTCTCGTCGGGCATCGCCCGCACCTCAATCCCGCGCCACTCGCCGTCAAGGCCGACGAGGGCCTGTGAGTAGCCGAGTCGGTCAGAGCCGGGGACGGCGTCTTGGACGAATCGCATCTGGGCGTAGTTGAGGCCGAACTCGTTCGCCCACGTCTCGTCCATCCCGTCGAGATGGTGGAACTGCTTGATAGCGCATTGGTCGAGAATCGCTTCCGACTCCGGGTGTTGGAAGAATTCGTCGACAGTCTGGGTGACGAGCCGAATCGAGAGGTCGTGGTGACGGTGGTGGCGGAACACCGTCTCGAGGAACGACAGGCTCTCTGTGTCCTGCATGATGTAGCGGGCTTCGTCAATGACGAACACAACCTCCTTGTCCGTCTCTTTGGCTCGCTCGTAGACGGCGGCGATGAGCAACTGCATGAGCAGGCTCGTACTCCCACCGACGGTGCCTTCCTGTTGGCCGAGGTCGAGATAGATGAGCTTCTCGTCGCGAATCTCGAACTCGGTCTCCCGGCCGAGATTCTCGTATCGGCCACCGGCCGCAAACGGACGAAGCTGGTCGATGAGCCACGCCGCGTCGGCTTCGAGCTTCGCCGTCTCGACAGAGCTGCGAACGACAAAGTCTTCGGGCGTCTCGGACATCGTCGTCAGCACGTCGAGGACGTCACGCATCGTCGGGCTCTCGTTGTCATGCGTCGCCACGTCGTCAGTGATTCCCTGTTCGTGATACGCTTCGGTGATGGCCAGTTCGAGCGTCGTTCGGTGGTCGCCGAGGTGGATGCCGCGGAGCGAAAAGAAGTTCGTCAAGAAGCTCAGCACGCTATCGATTTTCTCGTTGAACGGACTGGCGTCGTCGCCAAGTGTTCGCTGGACGCGCGGCGGGATCGGTTTGATTTCGAGCGGGTTGAGTCCCATCTTCCCACCCACCGTAATCCGATGGGCGTTGAGGCTTCGGCGACGCCGGCCCAGTTGTTGAGCGGTTCGAGAATAATGCCGATGCGGTCTTTCGAGTTCGCAATCGAGCGGATGAAGTTCTGCTTTGCGCCGAACGACTTTCCGGAGCCAGGGTCGCCGACGGTGAACATCGCATACCCGTTTTCGCGGGCGAATGCGTCGATAACGACCGGGCTGTCGTTGTGGCGGTGAATCCCGACTTCGACGCCGTCGGGTTCGAGAATCGTCGGGTTGTGTGGTGACGCAAGCAACGCCCCCACAGCCCCACCAAGTGCAACCACGTCCTCGTCGAACGGATTCGGACCGAGCGGCGCGGCTGCTTGGAGGCCGCGGTCCTGTGCACACGTCGCCGTCTTCGGTGTGAGATTTGCAGGGTGGTCTCGAAGGCGTCGCTTGACGGTTCGAACTGCCTTGCGGAGTTCACTTCGAGTGTCGCCACGAACGGTCAGAAACATCGCCTGCGAGAAGACGTGTTGGCCTTCTTCGACGGCGGTGTAGGTCGCCGTTGCTTCGTCAGCCCGCGTCTGGAGATACGAGCCACGGACGGTCTGTTCGAGTTTCGCGTCGACTTGGAGGTTATCGGCGAGCGTCTGCAGTTGGTCGCGAGCCCGAGCTTGATTTTTCGGCTGTAAGCGAACCGTACAGTCGAACTCGATATCAGTGAGGTTGAACAGCTCGTTCAGATAGCCGTCTTTGGGATAGTCCGGGTAGGACGCCAGATACAGCGTCGTCGTCCATTGCTCGCCGACACGCGCGGCGCGGGTGTCCCACTCGATTGCAGCGGGCGCGGCCATCGATGCGTGTGCAGCATCAATCGCCTCTAGAATCGAGCGGTCGGCTGCCGCCTGCTCCAACACCGACTCGTCGAAGACGGCCGTTGGGTCGAACGCCTCGGTTGTGTGGTGCATACGTTGCCATCCGACAGTGAGCGCGACACCTGCGAGAAACGCGAGGCCACCCCCAAGAACTGCCCACAGGAGGGGCGTCGACGCCGACGCGAGTGCCGACTGGAGCACAGCCGCCTCAAACATCGGCATCCTCCCGTTGGCTGTGTCCGAGCGCTGGTGCCGTTCGGAGACTCGCATCCGGGTCGCCGTACTCGTGGACGGCTCCGTTCCAGAACTCGACCGAAAGCAGGAACTGCTCTGTCGTCGAGAGCCGGCGGGCTGCCCAGCCGCGTTGTTTCCCGATGAGTTCCGTTTCGAGCGTCCGACAGCGTGTGTCGACGGCGTCGAACAGGCGAGCGCGGACCTCCGCCTCGGTGAGTTTCTCACGCCGCGTCACGAACGGCGTCAACAACACCCCCACGAGCGGCAGCGCGGTCAGTCGCTGCAGCGGTGTCTCCTCTTCGTTGAGATCGCTGTAGACCTCGAACGGGTCGACTTCGACGCCGAGGTAGTAGCAGATTTCCTGTGTCCCAGCCATCTCTTCGGGCCGCGTGTCGCGATACTCGGAGAGGAGTCGCTCGAACGCCGGGCTTTCGGCCACGTCTTCGTCGGTGAGTCGGTCATCGATGCGGTCGATGAGTCGGTCGACGGGGAACGGTCGCGTCGTCGCGTGGAGGACGAGCGGAAAGTCGAGTTCGTTGTTCGCGAACGTCTCGGCGACGTGCTGTCGTTGGGCCCAGTCGCCGGACATCGCGAAATCCATGTTCGACGGGTTGAGTTCGACCATCCCGACCATCGTCCCATCACTCCGTTCGAGTGCGCCTGCACCAGGCCACGCTGCGGCGATGTTGGTGAGGTCTTGTGTCTCCTCGGCGGGGACGAAGGGGTTGTAATCGCCGAGCGTCTGTGCGTCACTCCCGGTCGGTTCGGCGTCGGCGTACGCCGTCGAGAGCGACGGCCGGCCGAGATAGTAGTGGACGAGGTCGCCGAGCCAGGCGGTCGTCGTTCGGTGTGATGGCGTCGCGTAGACGGTGAGCAAGCCGCAACACAAGCCGCCAAGGCCGAGCGGCCAGAGGAGCGAATCGATACCGGTCAGCCCAGCGATGAAGACGCCCACGATTGGGAAGCCAACGAGTGGGTAGAGGTCGCCTTCCTCGATGTTGAGGACCGGAATTCGAACCTCTTCGCCGAGCGTTTTCAAGAGTCGTCGTTCTGCAGGTGTATCTTGTGACATGGTTAGTAGTAGCCGGGGTCGTTCTCAGTTCGGCGATACGTGGGGACGCCGCGCTGCCCGTTCGCGTCGGCGGCGACGTGGTCGTGTTGCGTTGCCGTCTCTGGGGGAGACGAGGGTTCGAGTGTGCTTTCGACAGCGCGGGCCGCTGCGGACCGCGCACCGAGTTTCGCAACCGAGGCGGCCCCGCCCGGTCCGCTGACGGCACCCGCAGCGACAACCGTACCAGCGGTGGTTGCGAGTCGTCCGGTCCGTTGTACTGCCCGCGTCGTTCGCGGAATGACGTCACGGAAGAGCCGCCATGCGATGTAGACCGATACGAGCGGGAGTGACATTGCAAGCAGATATCGGGCGAACGCACCCGCTGGCAACAGCCCGACTGTCGTGAGCGGTGTGAGTACGAGGTCGTATGCGCCAAAGAGCAGGGCAATCGGAAGGGGAAGAATCAACAGCGGGATGAACCGTCGGCACAGCGACGCCGTGAGTCGCGAGACGACAGGGAGGTTGGCGTACGTGACTGCGAGCCCGAACGGCATCGCGAAGATGTACCCGAACAACAGGAGATCGCGAACGACAAACAGCGCCTGCAGGCCCCACATGCCGAGCGCCCCGAGTCCGCTGAGCCCAACCGCGAGAATCGGGTTCGTAATCGTCACGACCAGCAGGTCGGACAGGAGCGTGCCGACACTCGTCACCGGCGGCAAAAAGAGGAGTGTGACCGCATCGACGAGCGTGAGCGACGCCGCGGCAATCCAATACCAGCAGACGATGAGGACGCCACCTGTCCAAGCAGACCGTGATGTCGCTCTCGCAACCAAGGGATTTCCGAGATTGAAGACGCGAATCGTGTTCCTCGCTTGGACGGCCATCACGAGCAGCAACAGCGCGAGGAAGGTGGTTTCGCCAGCGACGAGCGTCTCGTGGAGTGACTGCCACGGCTCGTTCGTCGGGACGCCGATGCCGAGGACGCTCCCCGTCTTCGGGGTTGGGGTTCCGAAAGCGGCCGTGCTCAACTGCTCGTAGCCCGTCGGTGATGCCGCGCTGAAACCAGCCGGTGATGGCGGCGAGAATGTCGGCAAACCACTCGCTGCCGAGTTCAGACAGCGTTGAGTCAGCCATGCCGCCTCCGGGTTCGAGGCCGGGGTCGGTTTCGAACCATCCCCACCAGCGGGGTCGGTGTCGCGACTCGTCGTCGATGCAACTGTGAAACGGATTGTGTACTGCGTCGTATCATGGGTGTGGAGATCTGAGGCGGGCAAGCTGGCGACTCGCGTACACCACGGTACCGGCGGCGAGGAGGAGTTTCAGGAGGTCCCAGAACGCATCGGTCAGACCGTGGAACGTCGTGAGCGGGTGCCAGGTGGCAGTCGCTTCGGTCGCGACGTAGGCAGGCTGTCCCGGTCGCCACGCCGCTGGACGGAACGCCGCCCGATAGACGCCGGGTTCAGAAACGACGACCGTCGCCTGCCCGGTTTCGTTGAGTGACACCGGGGTTCCAGCGACGACGACCGAGCCATCGGCGTGGTTTGTGCCGGCTGCCCCCGTCGACAGCGGTTCGCCCGTTGCGTCGTCGGTGAGGGTTACAAGCAGTGTCGCGTTCGTCAGCGAGTGTGATGCGGTCGTGAGTGTAAGGGTAGCGTTCCGAGCGCGTTGTGGCGTCGTTGGGAGCGAGCGTGTCGTCGGCGGACCGGCAACCAGACCGTGGAGCGTCACCGACGCGGCCGCCGGCTGCCGGAGGCGAAGTCTATCGACGTGCTGGTACGCCGTCGGTGTACTCGTGAGATTCGAGTCGTCGAACTGTGGGCGCGCGTGCTTCGCGCCCGTTCGGTCTTCAATCTGGAGCGGCCCCCACGGCAGCTCTGGTTCCGGACGCGAGCGTGTTGGAACGGCGTGAACGACGAGTGGTCGTGCTGTCGGTCGAACCACCGTCGTTGTCGTCGCAGTTGCCTTGTCGAGCGTCTGCCACGCTGGCTCTTCGGCGGTGTAGAACTGCCAGACGTTCTGGACTGCATGGTCGGATGTCCCCGCAAGTCCATAGCGACTCCATGGCGTCAGATTCGAGAGGATAACTCGGCGGGTGCCGTCGTGGTACGCGAGGACGGCCGTGTCTGCAGTCGGGCGTGTGACGACGACAGTCTGTGTCTGAGTGACGGTGACGTTCGCAGTAACACGGTCGGTCGTCGTCTCGCGTGTGCCGTTTGCGGTAACTGTGACCGTCCGTTCGAACGCGGCGGTGACGGTTGCCGTGAGCCGGAACTGCGTTCGCCCCGTCGGTACCTGTTGATAGGTGAACGTCGGCTTCTGTGTGCGACTCGCGGTTCCGAGGACGCCGCGGTCAGTCGCAAGCGAGACTGATTCGACACGGTGTGAACGCAGTCGCCAGGAGACGGTCGTGTTGCCGGTCGTGACCGGCGTGGTGTCGACTCGATAATCAACATAGCCAACGACGGACCCGGTTGGTCGAACGAATCGCGTCGTCGTCGCGGTCTCGTGGACGAGCGTCGACGGCGACACCGTCAGAAACGACACCCGAACGTCTTGGAGTCGGCCATCGGAGCCGACAGGGGCCGACGATGGGCCGAGCGACGTGGTTTCGTCACCCGGCGTAATCGACTGCCGAAGGCGGTCGTTTGCCGCCGTCACATTGGGCGGTGTCTCGTAGGTGAAGTCCGTACAGGTTGCCAGCAACTCGACTGGTCGCGGGTCGCGTCCGTACTGCTCGCGGTAGCCATCTGCTGTGAGACAGTCGTCCGGGTCGTCCGACCAGCGCGTCGCATTTGTGTGAGGGCCCGGTTGCGAGGCGTTTTCGGGTACTGCTGCTCCACCTCCAGCCAGAGCGAGGAGCGCCACAGCGGCGAGGATGCAGGTCACACTACGGACCGAAGCGTGAGACGTCACGTGACCGCTAGATGGGGACGAGGTCGATACACGTCGCGAGCGGGAGGCCCATGGTGCCACCAGCGACGGTGTAGAGCGGGCCGAGTAAGACGAGTGTGAGCGTCGATTTGAGTGCGGTTCGCTTGTGTCGCTTAATCTTCTCTCGTTGGTCTGGGCTGAGCGTGAAAATCTCGGACAACGAGTTCCCCTGCCAGACGACGACGAGTCCGATGAGTCCAATCGTCGTCGTGAGCTGGAAGAACCCAGAAATCATCGTCGGGATTCGATCCGTTTGACAGATGACGCTCTCTTGGGCGAGTGCCGGGTCGACAGCAATGAGACTGAGCAAGACGAACCCAATCAGCCCGTGTCGAGCGAGATATCTAACCGTCGGTACAGCGTGCGTGTGGGCCGAAGCGCGAGCGTGTGCTGCTGCTCTTCGGACCCGAGCGAATAGTCGAGTCATGGGTCTTGGGTAAGAACGGGCTTTCACCGCGTTCGAGTGGCAGCTGCCACTGAACTGTCACCGATTGGGTAGGAGTCGGAGACTATCGCTCGTTTTTCTCGATAGCTAGCTATAAAGCTAGCGCAGCGTTATCAGCTATGATATTCATAAATGGTCAGAACAGCCGTGAAAAGAGCTATTGGCGCAGTACTACAGTACGTACTCAAAGCTGATATTGTCAACTCCCCTCACTCCTCCCGCAACGCCGGAAGCCGAAGCACCACTTCGGTCCCGCCCTCCTCGCGGGGGTGGAAGGCGACGGTGCCGCCGAGTTGGTCGACGCCCCATTTCACCAGCCAGAGACCGAGGCCGCTGGCGTGTCTGAGTTGCGTCTCGCCGTGGGCGTCGATGGCGGCGAGTTCGCTCGCGTTGATGCCGGGGCCGTCGTCTTCGATGCGAATCACGAGTTCGCGTTCGTCTGCGGTCGCCGTCACCGAGACGACCGGCGTCGACGCCGGGTCGTGCTGGACTCCGTTCTCGACGAGTTCGCGAATGATGGGTTCGAGCGAGGGCGCACAGACGACTTCGGCGTCGGGAAGCGACGAGAGCCGGATGTTCGCACCGGGGGAGTCGGCTCGGACGGCGTCGGCGGCGGCCCGTATCTGAACGGCCGCGGGGAGCAGGCGGATGTCCCCGTTCCCGTCGTTATCGCGGGCCACGCCGAGTTTGCGCGCCTTCTGGCTGATGTTGACGAGCGTCGACGCGTGGTCGTGGAGGGTTTGGGCGTGGTCCCGCGCGTCGTCGAGTTCGCCGGCGTCGATGTCGTCCAAGACGAGGTTCGCGTAGCCTTCGAGGAGGTTCGCTTCGGTCCGGAGGTTGTGTCTGAGGACGCGGTTCATCACCTCGAGTTGCTGGAGGTTTAGCCGGCGGTCGGTCACGTCGCGGAAGACGAGCGCGTGGCCGATGTCGCGGCCGTGGTGGTCGGTAAAGGCGCTCGTCCGGAGTTCGAAGTAGCGCTGTCCCGATCCGAGTCTGACGGTGAGTTGGTCCGTGTTCCGCTGGTCGGCCGAGAACTCCTCGATGACGTCGCTGACGGGGTTGCCTTTGAGTTCGGCGGCGGTCTCGCCGAGAATCCGCGCGGCCGACTGGTTCACGTCGGTGACGCGCCACTTCGTGTCGGTGATGAGCACCGCGTCGGCCATCGTCTCGACCACGCGTTCGCGGGCGACCCACCGAGGGACCGGCCGGGCTTCGAGGAGTTCGTAGCGGCTGATGGCGACGGTACAGGCGAGTCCCGCGAACGCGAACGCCGCGGGCGTCATGTCGATGGCCGGGCCGTAGAGTTCGAGGAGCGTCGTGGCGGCGTTTCCGAGGACGGGCATCACCGACCCGACGATGAGAGTGGCGGCCTGCAGTCGGTAGATCGTCGGCATGTCGAGCGCCGTCCGCAAGATGGCGCCCGAGCCGGCGAGCCACAGCAGGTAGCTGTATCCCAACACGACCCAGTAGAGCGGACCCCACTCGGTCTGGAGGACGGTAATCGTCCGGCCGACGGCGGGAACGACGGTCACGCTGCCCCACATCAGGTGGTGCAGGGGGTTGGTCCACACGGCGACGAGGCTAGCTAGCGGGAGCACAGAGAGCGCGAGGAGCGACGCCGGTGCGGTGTAGCGGTCTCGACCGGCGTAGGAAAACGAAAAGAGAACCCACGCGAGCGGGGCTGCGAGGACGCCGATCCACTGGAGGTTCGCGAGCGCGAGCTTGAGCGTCAGGTCTTCGACGAGGAGTTCCAAGAGGTAGCCCGCCGACCACCACCCGCTGGCGAGGCCGAACGCGACCAGCCCGGTCGAACCGGGCGTCGGCCGTCGCCGCCACGCGAACAGGACGACGTAGCCACTTATCACTGCGGTGAGTATCATCAGCCCCACGATGACGACGACGAGCGGCACCGGTTGCGTGAGGAAATGCGCACCGGCGGTTCCCCCGAACACCAACTGTTCGAACGGGGGCCACTCGATGTTCGGAATCACTATCCCGGTAGTTATTCATCGAGTGACAAAAGGGTATTCGAGAATTCGGGGTGACCGCCTCGGGTCGACAGCGACGCCGGCATCACTCCGAACGGGCGTTCGGTCCGGTGTGCGTCAGAAGAACGCGCCGGCGGGACCGGCAACCGAAGCGACGACCGCGACGCCGACGGCCATCAGCACGCCCTCGCCGTCGCGGAGCGTACAGAGTCGTTCGACCGACCGGGACGACCCGGTGAGCGCGTGGGTAATCCACGTCGAATAGGCGACCGAAGGAAGGAGCGCGACCGGAGCCCACGCGGGGACGACGCCGACCCACGACGCCGCCCAGACGAGTCCGAGCGAGACGAGTTCTAACCCGTAGAGGCTCAGTTGCGTGCGGCGGACGCCGACGACCGTCGGCAGGGTCTCGACGCCGTTCCGGGCGTCGCCCGTCACGTCGCGGACGTTGTGGACTTCGACCGAGATGGCCGAGCGGAAGAAGAACCACAGCGCCGCGACGGCCGCGCCGGCGGCGTACTCGGGTGCGGTCGCGGCGACCGCGAGCGGGATGAACGCCACGGGCACCGCCCACGCGAGCGACACCGTCGCGGTGTTGACGAGAAAGACGTCCTTGAGGCGGTCGACAGAGGTGAGGGGAACGAGCGGGACGCTGTAGAACGCGGCGACGACGCCCGGAAACAGCGTCAGCCCGAAGGCGTAGACGCCGCCGTGCCGGACGGCGAGCCAGATCGCGACGGCGACGGCGACCACCGAGCAGGCGGCGTACAGTCGCGGGTGGGACGCCACGAAGGCGGTCCGTTCCGCGTAGTTCTCGGCGTCGGCGTCGAGGTCCGCGAGTTTGTCGAAGTTGTACACGCCGACGGTGACGAGAAAGCCGACGGCGAGGGCGGCGTTCGGCGCGATGCCGGCGAGCGCGGACGCGACGAACACCTCGGCGATGGTCGACGCGCCGAGAAACACCGAACTGTGGACGACCGCACCGTACAGGCGGGGTGGAAGAATTCGCATTGCGCCTTCGTGTCGTGGCGCGAGTGGATTAGTTGTGCGCCAGACAACAGTTTGTTCCGGTTATCTGGTTTTCGCTCGCGGTCGAACGTGTTCGGGACCCCGCTCATTCGGCTTCGGCGCGTAGCGGGACCTATGGAGACAGGGATAGCCGAACAGGCAGAGCGGAGAGAGACGGGAGCGGCGGGAGCGGCAGAGGAAGCGACAGACGCGGCGTCGGAGACGGCGGAGACAACGGACTCCACAGAGACGACACAAACGACGGTCGAGGTCAAACTGACCGGCCACGTCAGGTCGGCCGTAGGCACTCATCGCGTGGAGTTCACCTTCGCGGGCGAGACGCTCCGGGCGTTCCTCGACGCGTTCTTCGCGGCGTACGACGTGCGCGACCTCGTCATCGCAGAGCGCGAGGCGGACGCGACGACGCGCGGGTGGGCACGAGTGGAACAACCCCCGGGCACGTGGCGAAAGAACCCCGAAGGGGAGCAGACGCGCCCCTACGCTCGCGTCCTCGTCAACGGCGTGTTCAACGAGAACCTCGACGGCTTCGATACGCGACTCGAAGACGGCGACCGCGTCGCGCTCATGAAGCCGTTTCTGTACTGTGTGTGAGCGGGAGTTGCCGAAATGCAGGCGCGGCAGCCGCCCTCACGGTGCAACGCAGGCCGATGCCCGAGTAGCGTTACCGAGAGCGTTGCCCTCGTTCGCACAGCAGCGTCAATCAGCTCGGAGCGTGACGGATTTCGCTTCGTAGTCTTCGAGAATCGCGTTCTGTCCGCCGACGCTCACCTCGCCCTCGTCGGTCTCGAGGGTCAGACTCGTCTGCAACGTGTATTCGTTCGTCGGTGGGTTGACGAGCGCTTGGCTAATGTTGCTGACCCGTCCGGAGACCGTCTCTCCGTCCTCTGTCTCGATGTCTGCCCAGATAGCTGTCCCAGCCTTCTCGTGGAGCATCGCGTGGAAGACTGCTTGTCGGAACCAGTCGTACGTCTTCGGGAGTGGGTCCGGGTCGGTGATGAACACCTCCGTTCCGGCCGGCCAGTAGGCACTGAAGAACATGCCATGAATCGAACCTGCAAGGTGTTTCTCAGAGACCGCCACACCGTCTCCAACGTCGTGTGTGCCGGACAGCAAGAGCGCGTCGCCAACTAAGGCCGACTGGTGGACCGACGGATTCGTCGACTGCGTATCCGTCGCGAACATGAACAAGATGTTCTCGCTCCAACAGCGAACGATATCCGCGGCACCGCTGAAACGGTCTCCTGCTTTCGTGAGGTCGTCAACACCTTGCACTAACAGGAATATGAGCACGCCCCGCTCTCTGGCAGCCTGTAGCTCGTGTTCGATATCTGGATAGACGCGCTCCGGAATCGCAACGATGACCTCGCGTTGAGCTTGTGCGATCGCCTCCTGAAGCCGTTTGAGAGCCGTCTCGTGGGATTTCACCATCTTGAGCTCAGGCGTCTGTGGCTTCGTGTCGTTGAACCGGGTATTCAGAACCGGCGTAATCGAGTCAATTCGACTCGATAACGCGGCCATCGACTCTTTCGGGGGAACTGCGCGAATCGTCTTCGGTGAGGCGTGGTCGTTGACACGGACTAGGCCTCGGTCTTCGAGTCGGTCAGTAATGGTGTAGACCGCCTGTTGAGAGACATCCGCCGCTTCCGAAATCGCACTTGTCGTCGCTTCGCCTAAGGACAACAACGCGAGGTAGACATCGACCTCTTTGTCCGAGAATCCGAAGTCACCCAGTTCCTCTCTGAGCATCGCGTCGCTTTCCTCACCGCGCTGAGACATGATAGTGGTAGGTTGGGGGCATCGATTTATTTGGTTGTTCATCTGTCAAGGTTCGGAGAGGCTGTCTGTGGATGTCCGTTTCGCCGGTTTAGAGGAGCTGTTTCTCGCGTTCGTCGAGTTCCTGTTCGTCAGCTTCGGTCCGTATCGAACGCCATCCGCGAAGGATCTGGCGACTCTTCGGAACGTACGTCCGTCGACAGTCGCGGAAGAACGCGTAGATGCCGTAGACCCAGAAGAAAAACAGCACCGTAACCGCGCTGACGTACACGATAGTGAGTGTCTCGAGCATCGTCAGTCCTCGACGGTGGTGCGCTGTTCGTCCGTCGCTATACTGCGGGAACTCACGAGGCCGTGACAGCGCGCGTCGCCCGACTGCCGGTCGAACAGATGGAGATTCGCACGGTCGAAGCGAACCGTGACTGGTTCTTCCTCCGAGAGTTCGACGTCGGGGTCGACGCTCATCAGCAACTGGTCTCCCTTCCGTTGCCCCTCGTCCATGGTCGTGCGCTCACGGGAGCCGTGCGTCAAGGTAGACGAAGATTTCGTTCCCCATCGGCTCGATGACGTCAGTAACCGTGTCGACTGATTTCGTCGGGTGAGCGATGCTACCGGCTTCGCCGGTGAGATGGACATCTTCTGGTCGAACCCCGAGCGTTACCGCGTCACCGACGGAGACGTCAAACTCGGTCGGGTCGAACTCGACGGAAATGAACGCCGACTCGAAGCCGTCGCGGCTGACTTCACCCTCGATGAAATTCATCGATGGCGACCCGATGAACCCGGCGACAAAGCGGTTCGCTGGTTCGTTGTAACAGGTTAGCGGTGGTGCGATTTGCTGGAGTTGACCGTTGTTGAGGACCGCGATGCGGTCGGACATCGTCATCGCCTCCGCCTGGTCGTGGGTGACGTAGATGATGGTCGTGTCCAGTTCCTTGTGCAGGCGCTGGAGTTCGGTTCGCATGTGGACGCGGAGCTTCGCGTCGAGGTTCGCGAGCGGCTCGTCCATGAGGAACGCCTCTGGCTCTCGGACGATCGCGCGTCCGATGGCGACGCGTTGGCGCTGCCCACCGGACAGTTCTGCGGGTTGCCGGTCCAACAGCTCACCGATCTGGAGGATGTCCGCCGCTCGTTCGACTCGACGGTCGATCTCCTCTGTCTCGAAGTCACGGAGTCGCAACCCGAAGCTCACGTTGTCGTAGACGTCCATGTGCGGGAACAGCGCGATGTTCTGGAAGACCATCGCGATGCCCCGGTCTTTCGGTGGGAGCTTCGTGACGTCCTTTCCAGCGATCGTAATCTCGCCCTCCGTCGGGAGCGTGAGACCAGCAATCGTCTCCATCGTCGTCGACTTCCCACAGCCCGATGGCCCGACGAGACAGACGAACTCGCCGTCTTGGATGTCCAAATTCATGTCGTTGACTGCCGTTACGTCGTCGTACTGCTTCGTCACGTGTTCAAGTGTAACATTTCCCATAGTGGATCACTCCTTGACTGCGCCGGCGGTGAGACCGCTGACAATTTTCTCTTGTGCGACGACCACGATGAGCGCGACCGGGAGAATCCCGATGAGGCTCGCGGCCGCCATGTAGTTGTACAGACTGGTGTACTGGCTCTGGAAGGCCAGAATGCCCCACACGAGTGGGGCTCCGTTCTCGGGCTGTCCCGTCGTCATCAGGAACGAGAAGAAGAACTCGTTGTAGACGGCGATGAACGTCAGAATCCCGGCGGTCGACAACCCGGGTGCCGAGAGCGGCATGATGACGCGAAACAGAGCGCCGATACGCGTCGTCCCTTCCACGCGCGCTGCGTCCTCGAGTCCGTCCGGAATCTGGCTGTAGAACGTCGTCAGGATGAAGACTGACAACGGCAGGAAGAGCCCGCTGAACGGAACGATGATCGCGCCGACCGTGTTGAACAGGTCCGGACTGTGAAGCCCGAAGAGCACCACGTTCCCGGTGAAGAGCTTGAACAACGGGAGGATGAACGCCGCTGGTGGGAAAAACGAGATTATCAACAGCAACAGCAGGAGCCCACCCTTCCCGCGGAATTCGAGCCGTCCGAACGCCGTATCCCGCCAGACTCGAGACGAGCAGGACGTAGGCCGTCGTCGTGATGGCAATCACGAAGCTATTGAACATGTACTGATGGAGGGGTACCGTCTCCCACATCTCGACGAAGACGGAGAAGTTGAACCCGCGTGGAATCGGACCCATGTTCACGATGAGGTCATTCGGCGTGAGTGACAACACCACGAGCCAGTAAATCGGGAAGAGCGTCGTGAACATGAAGAAGATGAGCGCGACGTAGAACATCGCTCTGTGTACCTTCCCGGGGTTCTCGATCGCGCTTTTGACCCAGTTGGTGAAGGGCCCCCCACCGTCTTCGGCGTCGGTGTTCTGTGCGGTCGTCATCTATGCGCTCCCTCCGATTCCCCTGAGACTGTCCACGAACTTTATCAGGTACACGAGAATGAACGCGCTGATTATCAGTGCAGTAAGGAAGGCGAGCGTTGCTGACGTCCCGTAGCGGTTCGACCGGAACGCCGAGATGACGAGACAGGTCATCGACGGAACTGTGCGACACCCCGACAGCACCTCGATGACGCCGTACACTTTCAGCGCACCCAGCGTGCGGAAGAGCATCCCGACCAGCACGGCCGGGAGCACCAACGGGAACGTGATCAGCTTGAATCGTTGCCAGGCGGTTGCCCCGGCGACTTTGCTGACGTCGTAGAGACTCCGGTCGATGCTCTGCATCCCGGCGAGGATGATGAGCGCCATGAACGCGGAGGTCTTCCACGCGTCCGTGAGCGTGATTAAGATGAGCGAATCTTGCGTGTTCGACAGCGGTGTCGACGAGAAGAGGCCAAGCTCCTGCAACGGAGCGACCAGAAACCCGATGCTCGGTTCGAACAGGAGGTAGAACATCATCCCCTGAACGACGACGGGGACGGCCCACGGAAGGATGATCGCCATCCGGACCCACGCACGGCCACGAAACTCTTGGTCGAGGACTAACGCTTGTGCGAGTCCAACGACTGTCTCGAGCGTGACGCTCCCGACTGTGAAGGCGACCGTGAGGCCCACGGCGTACCAGAAGGACCCCGGTAGCACCGCGTTGCGTTGGCCGGTCAGCACGTCCACGTAGTTCTGTATGCCGATGAAATCACCGACGGAAACGCCGGTGAGGGCGTCTGCGTGAAGTGACATGGTGAACGTGTCTACCAGCGGCCAGAGTGCAACCGCGCCCACCATGAAGAACGCCGGCACCAGCAGGAGGTACGCGTACAGCTCTTCGGGGAGGCCCTCGAGTTTGTTGGCGATGACGTAATCCGGGCGTGGAAAGCCGCTCGATTGCTTGTTTTCAGTTGCCATAGGCGATCAGACCGACTGCTCCTCGATTTCTGTCAGCTTGCCCGCGAGCTTGTCCATCGCTTGTTGTGGTGACTCGCCGCTGCCCTTCTGTAGGGCCTTGTTGACGGCGCTGGCAATCGCACCAGACTGGTCTGGCCAGGCGGTGGTCACCGGCCGTGGGACCGCATTGCTGCCCGCAGTTTGCAAGGCGTCCATGTAGCGTCCCATGACGTCGACGTTCCGTGCTTCGTCGGAGTTGAACACCTCCGGATTCGGCGGTAAGAGTCCGAGCGTCTCGAACTGCCACAGCGTGAACTCTTTGGACATCTTCGCTTTCAGCACTTCCACCACCGCGTCTTTCTTCTGTGAGTTCGGGTTCACGACGGAGTTCCACCCGCCGAGCGCGGATGCGGTTCCGCCAGTCCCGTTGTACTCGGCCTCGCTCTCTTTGACACCGTACGGCAGCGGCATCACGCCCAGTTTGTCACCGAGCGCATCTTCTGCCCCGCTTATCGCAATCGCGTATGGCCAGTTGCGGTGCATGACCGCGTTGCCGTTGGTGAACGGTTTCCGGGACGTTTCCTCGGTCCAGCCGAGTGTCGCGGCTGGAGCGATGTTTCCGGGAATGTCCATCCCGTGTTTGTCGTCTTCGCCGTGGATGAACGACCGAACCATCTTGATCGCGTCCACGGCTCCCTTTTTGTTGACCGTGACCGGGCGTTCGTTTACCGGTCCGAATAGATTCTCGGACCCACCGAAGTAGGCCCCACCCCACGTCGTCATCCATTCGTTGAAGTCACAACAGGCCAGTCCCCCGTAGCTGTCCGCTTGGAACGTGTAGCCGTACTTGATGTCGTTCTGCGCTTTGACGTCAGCAGTAATCTCGGCAAACCGCTGCCAGCTCATCGGTTCGGTTTGCCAGCCGTCGGTGTCGTACCCAGCGTCCTCGACGAGGTCCTTCCGGTACTGTATCGTCGGGAAATCCGGGAACTCCGGCACCCCGTACAGGGTCCCGTCAGGAGCACTTGCGGACGCGACGCTCGCCTCGAAAAAGTCGTTCTTGACGGTACTGACCGTACTGCTGTCCAACAGTTCTTCCAGACTCTGTACTTGCCCCCGCTGTATGAACGGAATCGTCCATCCGGAGTCCATCGTGAAGATGTCCGGTTCTTCTCGGCCTGCGGAGAGCCACGTGCGGTACTGACTGAGCAACTGGTCTGTTGTCGACGGACCGTCCACGATTTCAACGTAGATATCTTCCGAGAGCCCCGCGTTCCACAGCGCCTCGCGAAGTTGGTCCTTGACCGCTGGCGATTCGTTGGACCCCACGCCAGCGTACTGGCGAACGACTGTCTGGTCCGAACTCGCCTTCTCAGGCTTGTCTCCACTTCCGCCGCCGAGACATCCCGCGAGCCCCGTCACGCCGCTCGCCGCGCCGACCGCTTTGACGAATCGGCGGCGCGTAACCGGTGACTGCGCTGTGTTCTCGTTGCTATTGGTTCCCATGGTGCATCTACGATTGTGATAGATGGCACAATAAAGATTCTGAATCAAGCAGTTGATTAAGATTCTAGCTAGAATTAAGTGGTCGCCTCTCTTCGGCTTTGACGAACAAGAGCAACACTCGCTCCAGACCGATCTCCCGATCATGAGACGACACTCCCGACGCCGACAGCCGCAGACAGCATCGCCGACGAAGTCCACATGGAACTCGCCGCGAACAGACCAGCCCGACGGCGCTGCAGCCGAGCTGTCGTTTGATGCCGGTGAGGGACAATGAACGGGGCCGCAGTCGTCGAAAACAGCACGCAATCGTGGTGGAAAGAAGCGGTCGTCTATCAGATATACCCGCGCAGTTTCAACGACTCAAACGGCGATGGAATCGGCGATATCCCCGGCATCACAGAGAAGGTCGAGTACCTCGACGACCTCGGTGTGGACGTCGTCTGGCTCTGTCCGGTGTACGACTCGCCGAACCACGACAACGGGTACGACATCCGCGACTACCGCGCCATCATGGACGAGTTCGGGACGATGGCCGACTGGGAGGAACTGCTGGACGAACTCCACGCACGAGACATGCGACTCATCATGGACCTCGTGGTCAACCACACCTCCAGCGAACACGAGTGGTTCCAGCGCTCCCGACGGCGCGAGGGGAAGTACGAGGAGTACTACTACTGGCGCGACGGCTCACCGAACGAACCACCGAACAACTGGGAGTCAATCTTCGGCGGGCCAGCATGGTCCTACGACGACGAGCGCGAGCAGTGGTATCTCCACCTGTTCGACGAGAATCAACCCGACCTGAACTGGCGCAACCCCGATGTCCGCGAAGACGTCAAAGAGATGATCACGTGGTGGCTGGAGAAGGGAATCGACGGCTTCCGCATGGACGCGATCAACTTCATCTCGAAACCTGAGGGTCTCCCGGACGGCGATCCTGACGCGCGACTCGTCGGTCACGAACACTACGCTCACGGCCCACACATCCACGAATACCTTCAAGCGGTGTACGACGATACCCTCGCGAACTACGACACCATGACCGTCGGCGAGATGGGCGGGACGAGTATCGACAAAATCGCCGAGTACCTCGGTGAGGGAAACAGTGGGTTGGACATGATGTTCCAGTTCAACCACCTAGCCGTCGACGATGGACCGAACGGACCATGGAGTCTCGATGGGTGGGGAGAGTGGGAACTCACGGATTTCAAAGAAATCGTCACCCGCGCACAAGACGAACTCGCCGCAGAATTCTGGGAGGCACTGTTCCTTGGGAACCACGATGTTCCCCGAATCGTCTCTCGCTTTGGCGATGACGAAGAGTATCACGAGGAGAGCGCAGCACTCATCGCTACCTTCCTGCTGACGCTGCGTGGAACGCCATACATCTACCAAGGCGAGGAGATCGGGATGACGAACGCCGAATTCGACACGCTCGACGAACTCGACGACGTGATGACTATCGGGAAGGTCGAAGAACTCATCGACGCGGGTGCTATCGACTCGTTCGAGGAGGTACGTGGCCTGGTCAACTACCTGAGCCGCGACCACGCACGGACACCGATGCAGTGGTCCGACGACCCTCACGCAGGGTTCACCGACGGTGAGCCGTGGTTTGGCGTCAACGACAACTACCGCGACATCAACGTCGATGCGGCACTCGCTGATGAGAACTCCATCTGGCGCCACTATCAGTCGCTCATTTCACTCAGACACGAGCTGGACACGCTCGTTTATGGTGAGTACGAACTCTTACTGCCCGACCACGAGCAACTCTTCGCCTACACGCGAACGCTCGGTGACGAGGAAGTACTGGTCGTTCTCAACTGGTCGGACGAACCGGCGACGTTCGACGCTGCGGACATCGACCCCAGTCGTGCTGAGATACTGCGTTCTAACTACGAACAATCACCGGAGAACCCACGCGAACGGGAGTTCCGGCCGTACGAAGCAGTTCTCTATCGGCTGTAACGGAGTCACTCGACAGGTCGGCGTCCCAGTCTGGCGGGTGATGCGGCGCCGGGTCCTCGGTGTTCGACCGTGTCGTCCCACCCCGCTGTCCGACCGCCGCAGGACTAACGTCCTCGGCCGACAGAAGACAGGTATGTCATCGCCCTCTACGGACGACTCGACTCGTGAGCGCGGCCCGGACGAGGCGTTCTGCCGCGACTGCGGCGCGGTCATCGACGCGCGCGCAGAAATCTGCCCCGAATGCGGGGTCCGCCAGCGCGACCCGCCGAAGTCGTCGGTCGACTCCGCGCTCGACGACCTGCTCGAAGGCGGTAACCCCTTCGTCGCGGCGGTGCTGTCGGCGATTTTCCCCGGTCTCGGACAGCTGTACAACCGCGAACTCGAACGCGGCCTCGTCTTCGCGGTCGGCTTCATCGTCGCCTCGGTCTCGGTGATGGTCATCATCGGCTTCCTCCTCGCGCCCGCGGTGTGGCTCTACGCGGTGTACGACGCCTACACCCGCGCCGAACTCCGGGCCGAGGAGTTACAGCGCGAGGCCGACCGAGAGCACGAGACGGAGATTTCGGTCAGCGAGGAGCAGGACGACGAGCACGAGGAACACGAGGGATAGACGCGAAGAGTCGAGTGTCCGTTGGGAAGGTTTTGTTCTGGGCGTCGTGCGGCGTCGAGAGTGTGGGAGTAACTGATGTGGTCCTCCCTGAAATTGACGGACTCAGCAGCCTTGAACTCGGATTTCGTGGTCCATCGAGACCAAGGTCCTCAAACTACTTCCGATTGCATACGCAATGTATGCGCATGAGCACGTCAATTCGCGTCTCTGACGAGACAAAAGAGAACTGGCGAGGCTGAAGCGTGAAGATGAGAGTTGGGATGAGTTTCTCGACCGATTGGCGAACGAAGGGTCAGGGATGAAGGCTGGCGCGTGGAAGGGAACTGACAAAGCCGAACAGGCGCGCGAGGCGATCAAGCGTTCTCGAGAGAGCTACGAGAAGTGACCTTTCTCGATTCATCAGATTTCAAGGCGGATACCCCGAGGCTTGACCTCGGGGAGGAAGCCGACACTACCCCTCACAAACCACGCTCGATAGCAGGCCCGACTCCCCACTCAATTATGTAGTTTTAAGTATCTCTCACCATACTAATGAAGTATGGAGGTTGTTCGGAACATCCAAGTCAAACTCGACGTTTCCAAAGAGGACGCCGAAGTCCTCGATGAGACGTTCGAGCAGTTCCGACACGCGGCCCAACACGTCGCAGACCACGGATGGGACGACAACCCCTACAACATCACGGACACCAAGAACACACTCCACAAAGAGACGTATTCTGATGTTCGTGATGAACTCTCCCTGCAATCCAGTCTCGTCCAATCCGCCCGAAACCTCGCGGCCACCGCACTCGGCAACTGCAAAGACAGAATCTTTGACGGCGAACGAGCAAGCAAGCCGGAGTTCCGAGGAAGCGTCGTTGTGTACAATGGTCGAACCATCACGTACAACGACGACCACGTATCTCTCGCCACCGTAGGCGACCGCGTGACCGCTGAATACGTCACGCCCGTCAACGAGGAAGGAACGCCGTTCGAGGACTACTGGACGGATGAATGGGAGAAAGCCGAAGCAACGCTCCACAAACGCGATGGCACGTACTACCTCCACGTCGCCGTGAAGAAAGACGTTGACACCTCTTGCGACGAAGAATCCGAGAACGGAGTGGTTCTCGGTGTTGACTTGAACGTGGACGGGTACGTCGCCGTCACCAGTACAGGAGCGTTCCTCGGTAACGCAGACTACCTCAACCACCGACGCGATGAGTACGAACGTCGGCGTGGAAACCTGCAACAAACAGGCACTCGGTCGGCCCACCTCACGATGCAGTCGATTGGCGACCGATTCGCTCGGTGGAGTGCCGATTACCTTCACTGCATCTCCAAAGAAATCGTGCAGGACGCCGTGGAGAACGATTGTACGGCAATCGCGTTCGAGAACCTGAAACACATCAGGAATCGTATCTCGAACGCTTCAAAGTTTCAGCAGTGGGCGTTCAAGGAACTCCAACGGCACGTCGAATACAAAGCCGAAGAATACGGTATCGACGTGGACGACGTGAACCCTGCGTACACTTCTCAGCGATGCAGTCATGGTGAATGTGGATTCACCCACGAAGATAATCGAGATGGTGACGAGTTCGAGTGTCTGAAGTGCGGGAAACGGTTGCACAGCGATTATAACGCCGCTCGGAATATCGGGTGGCGTCTTGTTCAGCACTGGCTCAAGTCTGGTGCTGGACGAGCCACGAGTCAACTGGCTCTGAAGTCAGGGACGTTGAACGCGAATGGTCGATTCCGACCTACTGCCCTTCGCAGTTAGAGCGGGAGTCCACTGACAAGCCTCGGGGCTTGACCCCGAGGCAGTTGACCGGTTATCATCGATTACCTCGATGGTATCGAGGAAGTCGTTGAGTTCGTCGATGAACAACCGGTCATAGTCACCTCCAGTATTTGCGTCTACGAAGTGCTCGCTGGAGAGGCGTTTACCGCAGGTGGGACAGATCTCGTCGGAGCGCGTGAGAACTTCGGACGAGTCACCGCGCTCGACTTCACCGAAGAGGCCGCATTTGAAGCGGCCCGGATGCAGAACCGCCTTCTCGAATCAGGCGACCCGATGTCACCACGTGACCTCATGATTGCGGCGACAGCTAGATCGGAAGGCAAAGAGCTGGTCGTCTCGGACGCTGACTTCGATACAGAAGGACTTCGTGAACTACTCTCTGTCCGGAAACTCGGACCGTATTGAGTTTGGTGTTTGATTCGGACGGCTTCGACGCGACAACGCGCACCGAGAATCCGATTCGCGAGTACACGAGATCCCTTGGAACCGACGGCGGCCACGGTGGATTCGAGTTCGGCGGGCGGGGTGGACTCGCAACGCCACGTTCTGTGTTGAGTCGCCTCTCGTAGTCGAGTCACGCGGGGTCTGGCAGTCCGTCGGCCTCGCGGAGTGGGAACAGGAGGTGAGCTTTCGTGACCGCTGGCTCGCCCGTCACCGCGTAGGCCGCTCCGACGCCGGCGCTGAGGTCCGATTCAAAGTACGCGTCACGGGACTGCGCCGAATCGAAGATGAAACACGCGCCGTACCGGTCGTTCTCTCGGTCGTGCACGAAGTACTTCTGTACGAGCCCGGGCACCTCCCGGAACTTTTGTGCCCGCTGGCGCATGGTCTCCTCGATTGCGTCGTGGTTGAGTTCGGATTCGAACGTGGCGAAGACGATTTCCATGGTGCTTCGACCGGTCTATTCGGTGCGAACAGTTGTCATGATTCCTGCTGAGCGGTGCTCACTAGGTGAAATCCTCGACTGCGACTCGCGTTTCGCTGCGGGACAGTCGAGACCGCTGGTCGCGAGCGGTCGGTGCGCTCAGCCGCAGACCTGGGCGAGCACGTCTTCTAGCGGTGCCGTCGCGGCTTCAGCATTTTCGAGGTGGAGCCTCCGGCCTCAAGGAGCGAACGGAGTGAGTGAGTAGGCCGGAGAGGAAACCGACATAGTACGACACAACCGACATACTCCGACTACCTGACTCCCAAGAGTTTAAGAAGCGTTAGAACTACATCTGAAATATGGAGGTCCGACGTACTGCACCGGTCAAACTTGTCGTTCCCGACGAGCGCCGCGACGACCTCCACGAATCCGCCCGGCAGTTCCTTCACTGCGCCAACCGTGCTGCCGAGTTCTGTTGGTCCGACGACTCCTACACTGATTGTGTCACGGCCAACACGACCGCACGAGACGCGCTCTACGATGAACTCCGTGAGGAAACCGATCTCACCGCGAACCTTGTCCAAGAGGCCATCCGACGCGCCGTGCAAGCGACGAAAGGATGCGCCGAACGGTGGGAACAAGGGAAGCGAGTGAGCCAACCGGAGTTTACCTCGTGGAGTATGCTCTACGACAAGCGCAGCGCCACATTCTATCGGAACAAAGTCTCTCTCTCAACCATCAACGGACGTGTAGAGTGCGATTTTGAACTCCCCTCGGATAGCCCGACGCCCTACGAACAGTACGTGCTGTCCGATGAGTTTGAGTACCGGGCGAGTACGCTTCAATATGATAAGGCGACCGACGAGTTCTACTTCCACATCACCACGCGGAAGGACGACTCCGAAGAAGACAGTGCTTCGTCCGAGGTTTCGGAAGATACCGGGCACCAAACAGTTCTCGGTATCGACCTCGGCGTTAACAGCCTCGCCGTTTCCTCAACGGGGCGCTTCTGGCAGGGAGACGATTACGACCATTGGTGTCGTGAGTTCGAGAAGCGGCGTGGTGAGATGCAACAGCGCGGGACACAAGCCGCACACAAGGCCCTTCTTCGCCTCGGGAAGCGCGAAGAAGCGTGGCGCAAACAGTACATCCACACGATCGCCAATGAGATCGTTTCGGAAGCTGTCGAACACGACTGCGACGTAATTGTGTTTGAGGACTTGAGCGACATTCGAGAGGGGCTTCCGCAAGCTAAATGGCACCACGTCTGGGCGTTCCGACGCCTGTTTGAGTATGTCTCGTACAAAGCCCCTGAACAGGGTGTCTCCGTGGAACAGGTCGAGCCGAACCACACGTCCCAACGTTGTTCTCGGACAGACTGTGGGTTTACGCACCCGAACAACCGCCAGGGAGAACACTTTGAGTGCCAGAAGTGCGGGTACGAAGTGAACGCGGATTACAACGCGGCGAAGAACATCGGGCTCCGGTACGCTCGAAAGCGGACACACAGACTCCGTTCATCGCCCAAGTCGGAGAACGGAGACGCACAAGTAGACGTGCGTATAAATGGTGGAACGTTGAACGGCAGGAGTCACCAGCCTATTGCTGGCGACTGATTGCCGGGAGTCCACATCAAAGCCCTACCCTCAACGAGCGAACCCCGTATGGGGTGAGCGAAGTAGGGTAGGGTAGTTTACGGACTCTTCGACGACGTGTACCCGCCGGGCTACCGGAACTACTGGAAATCACAGTTCGTCGGCGAGGCCGGGCTCTCCGACGAGGCCATCGAGACGCTCGTCGAGTACGCGAACGCGGTGACGTCGCCGTACACGTCCATCGTCATCGAGCATCTGGGAGGCGCGATTTCGCGCCCCGACTCGGACGCGTCCGCGTACCCCCACCGCGACGCGGGCTACTCGTTCAACATCTTCACGCGGTGGGCGGACGCCGACGAGGACGACGAACACATCGCGTGGACGCGGGCGTTCTTCGCGGCGATCGCGCCCCACCTCTCCGACGGCGTCTACGTGAACTTCCTCAGTCGCGAGGGGAACGAGCGCGTTCGCGCCGCCTTCGGAGACAACTACGACCGGCTGGTCGAACTGAAACGCCGGTACGACCCGGAGAACCTGTTCCGGGTGAATCAGAATATCGAGCCACAGGCCTGACAGCGCCGAATTCCAGTGCGCCAAAAAGCGTCTTCGACCGTCGGCGACGCGACGACTACGCGAACTCGTCGGAGAGGTCGGCGTCCCAGTCCGGCGGGAGCAGCGGGTCGGGGTCTTCGTGGACGAACTCGACGCCCTTGTCGGGGTCGAGCGGGTGGACCTTCGTGCGCATCGTCTCGCCAGCGTCGAGCAGCGAGAACATGCGTTCGGACTCCGCGAGGCGGTAGTACAGCGGGAGGCAGACGGCGACTTTGTCGTCGGTGGCGCGGACGACGAGCGCGAGGTAGACGAGGCCGCCGGTGACCGCGCGGAACGCCTCGTACTCGTCGAACGTCGCGCCCTCGACGGCGGCTTCGAGGTCGGGGTACACGTCGTCGCCGACGACCACGTCGAGGCCGACGTGCTCGACCACTTCATCGCCCGTCCCGGGGACCGGGACCACGTCACCCGGCAGGGCGACGACGACGGTCCAGTCTCGCTCCCGATAGTCGTCGGCGAGCGCCTCGCACTCTTCGACCACGGTCTCCCACGTGCCCGACTCGTCCGAGAGCGGATGTTCTTCCATGCGGCATGGTGTCGGAGTCCGCTACCTAAACTTTGGCTTCTCCCGCCGCCGTCGCCCGCTTTCGCGCGTCACGCGGGCGACCGCAGGCCAATGACCATTATGACCGCTATCTATCAATTGGCAAAAATTGAAAAGGTATTTCACTCCATGCAGGTCATTCCCATTCAATGAGGAATCTACTCTCTCTTTCGGACCTCCGCACCCAGTTCTCGACCGGCCGGGGTCAGGTCAAGGCCGTCGACGGCCTCGACCTCACGGTTGGCGAGGGCGAGACGGTCGGACTGGTCGGTGAGTCCGGGTCCGGAAAGAGTGTGACGGCGTTGTCGGCGATGGGACTCGTCGACGACCCCGGCGAAATCGTCTCCGGGTCGGTCGAACTCGAAAGCGCCCGGCTCGCCGAGGAGTTCCGCGAGGAGTACAACAACCCCGCCTTCGTCGACGGCGACGTGGTCAACCTCGTCGACGCCCCCGAGGAGGCGCTGCGGGCCGTCCGCGGGCGCGAACTCGGGATGATCTTCCAGGACCCGATGACCTCGCTGAACCCCTCGCTGACGGTCGGCGAGCAGGTCGCAGAGAGCCTGCGACTCCACCAGTACGGCGGCCGCCGCAAGGACTCGTGGTTCAACGCGGTCCGCGAACTGCTCCCCCGCATCAGCCGCGACATCGACGACGAAATCGTCGAGCGGACCATCGAGGTGCTCGAATCGGTCGGCATCCCCGAACCCGGCGCGCGGGTCGACGAGTACCCCCACGAGTTCTCCGGCGGGATGCGCCAGCGCGTTCTCATCGCCATCGCGCTCGCCTGCCAGCCGCGCGTGCTCGTCGCCGACGAGCCGACCACCGCGCTCGACGTGACCATTCAGGCGCAGATTCTCGACCTCATCGACGACCTGCAGGAGGACCTCGGCATGTCGGTGCTCATGATCACCCACGACCTCGGCGTCGTCGCCGAGACGTGCGACCGGGTCGCGGTCATGTACGCCGGCGAAATCGTCGAGGAGGGGCCGGTCGAGGAAATCTTCCACAACCCCTCGCACCCCTACACGTACACGCTCCTCGAATCGCTCCCGAGCGAGGAAAAAGAGCGCCTGACGCCCATCGAGGGCAACGTGCCGGACCTCATCGACATGCCCGCGGGGTGCCACTTCGCGCCTCGGTGTCCGTGGGCTCAGCCGGAGTGTACCTCGGGCGAGATACCGTACAAGCAACACGGCGACGACGCCGTGGACCACCGCTCGAAGTGCGTCCTCGACGACTTCGACACCGACGAGTACGGCGGCGACGCCATCGAGTCCTCGACGGGCACCGAGCCCTCCGACACGCCGCTGCTGGAAGTCGACGGCATGCAGAAATACTACGAACAGGCCGACGGTATCCTCGACCGGTTCCTCGGGGCGGACGACCGGAGCGTGAAGGCGGTCGACGGCATCGACTTCACGGTCTACGAGGGCGAGACGCTCGGCTTGGTCGGCGAGTCGGGCTGTGGGAAGTCCACCGCCGGGCGGAGCCTCCTGCATCTGACGCCGCCGACCGGCGGGCGCGTCGTCTTCTCGGGGACGGACCTCTCGGGGCTCGACAGCGACGAACTCCGCGCGATGCGCCGCGACATGCAGATGATTTTCCAGGACCCGCTGTCGTCGCTCGACCCGCGGATGACCGTCGGCCAGACCATCCGCGAGCCGCTCGACGTCCACGACCTCCCCGAGTCAGACCCTGACGTGCGCGGCGAGACCGACGTCACCGTGACCGGCATCGACGCCGGGCGCGTTTCGGTCACCGCGAGCGACGAAATCGACGCCATCGTCGGCTCCTCGAACGGCGTCGCCACCGCCACCGTGACTGTCACGGTCGCCGACGGCGAGGTCGACGTGGCCGTCGAAGAGCGCCTCCGCGCCGAGGTCGAAGTCGAGCGCGAGGGCGATGTCGTCTCGGGCGTCACCGTCCGCGTCACGCCGGGCGACTCCACCAGCGAGCGCCGGCGTCGCCGGGTCCACCAACTGCTCGACGCGGTCGGCCTCGAAGTCGGCCAGTACGACCGCTACCCGCACGAACTCTCGGGCGGCCAGCGCCAGCGCGTCGGCATCGCTCGGGCGCTCGCGGTCGATCCCGACTTCATCGTCGCCGACGAACCCGTTTCGGCGCTCGACGTGTCCGTGCAAGCGCAGATTCTCAACCTGCTCGAAGACCTCCAGGAGCGCTTCGGGCTGACGTACCTGTTTATCGCCCACGACCTTTCGGTGGTTCGCCACATCTCCGACCGCGTGGCCGTGATGTACCTCGGCGAAATCGTCGAGGTCGCGGCGACCGACGAACTGTTCGACGACCCGCGACACCCCTACACGCAGGCGTTGCTGTCGGCGATTCCGGAGCCGGACCCGGCCGCCGAGACCGACGACCGCATCATCCTCGAAGGCGACGTGCCGAGCCCCATCAACCCGCCGTCGGGCTGTCACTTCCGGACGCGGTGCCCGCAAGTCATCCCCCCGGACGACCTCGACATCGAGCAGGCGGCCTACCGCGAGGTGATGGACCTCCGCCAGCGCGTCGAGCGTGAGTCGCTGGACGTCGAGACCGCCCGCGACGCGGCGCTCGATTCGAGCGACCCGAGCGCCGAAGCGACGGTGAGCGCCGACGGCGGCACCGCCGACGCGAACGCCGTCGTGGACGAACTCCGCGAATCCCACCTGTCGCACACGCTGTCGCCCGAACTCCGGGGCGTCGTCGACCGCGCGCTCGAACGCGTCGTCGCCGACGACTGGGACGAAGCGAGCGAGATACTCCGCGAGCGATTCGAGAGCGTCTGCGAGCGCGACGCCCCCAAACTGGGCGAGCAGACGCACCCCGCGGCGTGTCACCTCGTAGACGAATAGACGGCGCGTCGGGGGCTATACGGCCTCTCGTCACCGATCCGACGTTTTTTGATTGTCTCGTATTTTTACCGGAACAGGTCGGCGGTGTCTCTCGTTCCTGCTTTCAGCGCTTCGTTATTTTTATAGGGGGCCATTGATAGGTACACGTATGTCACAAGATGGCAATGGACTTTCGCGTCGTCGGTTCCTGACGGCTGCAGGGACCGCTGCGGCGACGGCCGGACTCGCAGGTTGTTCCGGCGGCGGTGGCGAAGACACCACGACCGACGTCCGGCGAGACGACCGGCGACGGCGAGACTGACCAGACCCAGACGGAGACCGAAGACGACGGTTCGACGTCGACCCTCCGCTACGGTCGCGGCAGTCACTCGCCGACGCTCGACTTCCAGAACAGCACGAGCGGCGAGGTCGCGAAGGTGACCGAACAGATCTACGACACGCTCATCAACTTCGAGCCGGGCCAGTCCACGCTGACGCAGGGACTCGCCACCGAGTACTCCCTTGAGGGCCAGTCGGCCTCCATCACGCTCCGCGAGGGCGTGATGTTCCACAACGGCGAGGAGTTCACGGCGGAGGACTTCGTGGCGACGTATCGCCGCTTCGTCGACAGCGACTACGAGTACTACGCCGGCGACGACTACGTCTCGGCGTACGGGCCGTTCACCCTCGGCTCGTGGATCGACGAGATTCAGGTCGACGGCGACTACTCGATGACGATTCAGCTGACCCAGTCGTACGCGCCGTTCCTGCGTAACCTGGCGATGTTCGCGGCGTCGGTGCACTCCCTCGCCGCCATCGAAGAGTACGGCACGGAACTCAGTTCGAACCCCGTCGGTACGGGCCCGTTCCAACTGAGCAACCTCGACGACGCGAACGAGCTCATCCGCCTCGAAGCCAACTCCGAGTACTGGGGCGAGGGGCCGAACGTGGACGAGGTCGTCTTCGTCACTATCGGACAGAACTCGACGCGCGCCCAGTCGCTCGCGTCGGGCGAACTCGACATCATCGACGGACTCGGCGCGCAGTCGTCCGTCCAGGTCGAAAACGCCAGCAACGCGAACCTCGTCCGCACCGAGGGTATCAACATCGGCTACATGGCGTTCAACATGGCGAGCCGCGAGGAGTTCCGCGACCGCCGCGTCCGGCAGGCCGTCAGCCACGCCATCAACACCGAAGCCATCGTCAACGAGATTTACTCGGGCTTCGCGACGCAGGCGAGCCAGCCGCTTCCGCCGAACGTCCTCGGTCACAACGACGACATCGACCCGTACCCGTACGACCCCGAGGAGGCCCAGCGCCTCCTCGAAGAGGCCGGCTACGGTGACGGCTTCTCGTTCGAACTGGCGACGTTCCAGAACCCCCGCGGCTACAACCCGTCGCCGATTCAGACCGCCGAGACCGTCGCGTCCAACCTCGGCGACGTCGGCATCGAAGTCGACATCAACCAGCAGTCGTTCGGGCCGTTCCTCGAATACACCGCCCAGGGCCGCCACGACGCGTGTTTCCTCGGCTGGTACACCGACAACGCCGACCCGGACAACTTCATGTACGTCCTCCTGCACCCGCAGGTAGAGGAAGGCGAACTCACGGAGGGACAGGACTGGGTCAGCTTCGACGCCGAAGGCTACAACACCAGTAACCGCTCGGCGTGGGCGAACCGCGACTACATGGACCTCGTCGAACAGGGCCAGAGCACCTACGACGAGGCCGAACGCGAGTCGCTGTACAACGAGGCGAACCAGATTGCACACGACGAGGCCCCGTGGGTCTACCTCGACTACGCGGACGAGCTTCGCGGCGTCTCCAACCGCGTCAGCGGGTTCCAGATCGCCGCCATCAGCGGTCCGTACCTCAACCTGGTCAGCCTGAACTGAGGCACTGACCGCGTCTTCGACTTTCATGATTTCCACACGATTCGTACTCAAGCGGCTGCTGTTGCTCGTCCCCGTGTTGGTGGGAGTGGCGTCGCTCGTCTTCTCCATCCTGCACCTCTCGCCGGGCGACCCGGCGCTCACCATCGCGGGCGAGCGCGCCAGCGAGGAGTTCGTCCGACAGGTCGAAGAGAGCCTCGGCCTGAACGACCCCATCTGGGTGCAGTACGGGCGGTTCCTCCTCGACGCCGCGCAGTTCCAGTTCGGCGAGTCCTTCATCATCCAGCGGAACACCGCGGTCCGCGAGGTGCTCGCCAACAAGCTGCCGGTCACGCTCGAACTCGCCATCTACGGCCAGCTCATCGGCATCTCGCTGGGCATCCCGCTCGGCATCCTGAGCGCCGTCAAGCAGGACAGTATCACGGACCACCTGACCCGCATCGGCGCGCTCGCCGGCATCAGCGTGCCCATCTTCTGGAGCGGCCCGCTTCTCATCTTGCTGTTCGCGCAGGTGCTCGGCTGGCTCCCGACGAGCGGCCGCATCTCGGTGCTGTACAACGTCGAGGCCATCCGGGTGACGGGGCTCGTCACGGTCGACACCCTCATCGCGGGCAACTGGGAGATGTTCGTCTCCGCGGTCCGCCACATGATTCTCCCGGCGTCGGTCATCGGCGTCTACTCGATGGCGCTCATCTCCCGGATGATGCGCTCGTCGATGCTGGAGGTCATCCGGCAGGACTACATGCGCACCGCCCGCGCGAAGGGCCAAGGCGCGAAGATAACGGTCCTGAAACACGGCTTCCGCAACGCGATGATTCCCGTCATCACGGTCATCGGCATCCAGTTCGGTGGCCTGCTCGGCGGCGCAGTGCTGACGGAGACGGTGTTCGCTATCGGCGGCATCGGGACGCTTCTGGTCGAGGCCATCAAGGTCGGCGACTACCCCATCGTACAGGGGACGGTCCTGACGTTCGCGTTCCTGTTCACGCTGGTCAACCTCGGTGTCGACATCACCTACTCCATCCTTGACCCGAGGATCGAACAATGAGCACGGAAACCACGACCACGAACGAGACGGCGGCGGACGTCGACCAGCGCGGGCTCATCGACCGCCTCACGGCGTCGCCGTTCGTCTCCCGCCTGCTGTCGAACCGCCTCGCGCTCGCCGGTATCGCCATCATCGTCGCGATGGTGGTCATCGCGCTGTACGCGCGGCTGTTCTTGGACCTCGATGTCATCACGCAGTCGCAACTCGGGACGAACCCGAACCGCGCCGCGCCGAGTCTCGACTTCCCGTTCGGCACCGACGGACAGGCCCGGAGTCTCCTGCCGCGGGTGGCGTACGGCGCGTGGTACGCGATGCTGTTCGGCACCGTCACGGTCGCCGCCTCGACCGTCCTCGGCGTCGGCCTCGGCATCGTCGCGGCCTACTACGGCGACGTGACCGACAACGTCATCATGCGGACGATGGACGTGCTGCTCGCGTTCCCGTCGCTCCTGTTGGCGCTGGCGCTCGTCGCCATCTTCCCCGACGACCTCGGGCTGTGGCGGGCGGTCGCCGCGCTGACGCTCGTCTACACGCCGCGGTTCGCCCGCGTCGTCCGCGGGGCCGCGCTGACCGTGCTCGAAAACGAGTACATCGACGCGACGGTCGCGCTCGGCGCGGCCGACCCGCGGGTGCTGGTTCGGCACGTCCTGCCGAACTGCCTCGCGCCCATCACGGTCCAGAGCACGCTCAACTTCGGGCTTGCCATCATCGACCTCGCGGCGCTGTCGTTCCTCGGCTTCGGTGCCGAGGCCGGCACGCCCTCGTGGGGGCTCATGCTCTCGAACGGCGTGAGTCAGGGCCTGCTCACGGGCGTCTGGTGGTGGTCGTTCTTCCCCGGGTTCTTCCTCGCGCTCACCGTGCTGGGGTTCAACCTCCTCGGCGACGGCATGCGCGACGCGCTCGACCCGCGGATGCGCGAAGCGGTCGATTAATCGACCGTGGCAGCGCCACCGGAGCCGAGAGACGCAGACGCGGACGCGGACGCGCCCCCCATACGCGAACGGGCGGCGATTCGCGTTCGC